>JBLMWN010000042.1:0-9902 GCA_050257255.1 Betaproteobacteria bacterium
TAAGGCGCCCGTAGCTGCCAAATTTTTTTGGATGATTGACCTTCCCCAACGGTGTGTAAATCAGGAATTTATCGCCGACATTCACGGTCTCCGGAGAACGCATCTTGACGTAGACGATGTCATCATACCCCAGCATGGTTTTTCCGCGCTCCTCAGTGCCGACGATTGAACCGACTCTCTCTTCATCATTTACAAAACCGGCGCTCAACATTGCGTATTTGTCGACAGCCGGTATGGGCGCTTCCTCGGGTAAGATGAGCCTGCCTTCGGCAGGGGCCCCCTCTTCAGAGACTGCAGGCGGCGCTTTCGGCCTGACGCCGGCTCCTGCAATACCCTCCTTCGCCTCAGGTTTCTCTGCGAGTTCTTCCGCAGGCGCCTCTAAAGCCCGCTCGATGGGCGCGAGGCTGGGGATCGCCAGCTTGTTCCCGGGATAGATCAGGTCGGGATTGCTAATATAGGGGTTCGCTTTCCAGATAAAGGGCCACAGGAAGGGGTCCTTAAAAAAGGCATTCGAAATGTCCCAGAGTGTATCTCCCTTCTTGATGATGTACTCGGTAGATTCCTCTTTTGCAGGACCGGACGGCTCTTGTGCGGGAGCAGGTGTCTGTGATTCTCCCGATTTCGGGGCTGCAACCTGCTGTTCCGTATTCCCTCCGGGAATCGTTAATGAGCCGGGTGTTTGCTGTGTGGGTTCTCCGGCTGCTTTCTCGGGCTTCTCTACAGCCGGTTCGTTCTGCCCCTGGGGTGCAGCGGTTCCTGGAACGAGCATGAGGAGTAGAGAAATGCATGCTGCCTGAATGAGGGCGTTTGGCCTAGTGATCATTCCTGCCTCCTGATTTTTTGGTTTCGCATTTATTACGGTTTTTTTCGTTTTTCCCCATGAAACGGCGGCCAAGGATCCGGTTTCGTAGAGCGTTGCTTTTGTTTCTTTTGAGGGGGCAAGTTGAGGCGGCTGTATCGGCGTCTCCTTGGCAGAAAGGAGCACTGGGGGACGGAAGGATGGCAAGAATCCGTATGACGGAGCGCATTATGCGGTGGTCCCTCCTCAACGTCAATGCGGCGATAAGATGAGGTGTTGATTGCCCTAGGCCATGCGGCCAGACACCTTGCGGGAAGACACCGGGCCAGCAAGAGTGCAGGTCATTTTTTCTTAAGATATACGAGAAACCTCTTGTTTGTCAAGAGAATAAATCAGAATGGAGCGCAAACCAAGTATTGCTTTTGGCAGGTAATTTTGGTATTCTGCGCTATTATGGCAACTGATAACAAAGAAGGCCAAACAGGGTGGAGGGGAGTGCTGTACCTCTTCGGGTTTCTTATTCTGACGGCCCTTGCCATTGTTCTTCAACTCAAATACCGGGGCTTCGAAGGGCCTCTGTCCGATAACATCCTCATCATCATCCTCATCAATGCGAACTTCCTGCTTCTGGCGGCCGTTATCTTCATGATTGCGAAAAGCCTCTGGAAACTTTCGGTAGAGCGGAAACACGGCGTGCTGGGGGCCCGGTTCAGGACGAAACTTGTCTTTGCCTTTGTCAGTCTTTCATTCATTCCACCAGTGCTCCTGTTCGTCATCGGGAGCGGCATGTTCACCAGCAGCATCGAGCGGCTGTTCAGCCTGCGCATAGAGAATTCGCTGAAGGACTCCGTTTCGCTCACTCAGGAATATTATAATCGCCTCCAACAGGACGCTTTTGTCTTCGGAAAGCAGATCAGCAAACAGATGACCGAGGACCGACTGCTTTCGCGGTTTGAGAACCAGGTGCTCAAGGATTATCTTGCCAAAAAGGCGGATGAGTACGGTCTGGGCTCGGTGGAACTTTTTACCGAACCGCATAAGCGTGCGGTGAGCATCGTGACAAGCCAGTACCCGGCACGGGCGTTTACTCAGACACCGTCAGATCTGGTTGCGGAGGCATTTGCCGCGCAGGAAGCGTCAGATGTGTCGGGCGCGGGAAAGAAGGGCGATATCCTGCGTGTCGTAGTCCCGCTCTACGATTCACCCGAAGGAAACAAGGCGGTGGCGGCAGTCGCGGTCAGCTATTATATTCCCCAGAACCTGGCGGCAAAGGCCGATGAAATCCGCGAAGGATATTCACAGTACCGCTCGGCGTTCAAAGTCAAAGAGCCGATCAAGCTTGCCTACCGGCTCGGTTTTCTCGCCGTCACTCTGGCGCTCCTTCTGGCCGCAATCTGGGTGGCGCTCCGGGTGGCTGCCGGCATCACCGTGCCGATCAGGAAACTGGCCGAGGGCACTGCGGCAGTGGCGGCAGGAAAATTCGATTACCGGATCGACGAGAAGTCCGGCGACGAAGTTGGCGTGCTCATCGACTCCTTCAACATGATGACCCGGGAACTCAAGAGCTCACGGGAACAACTTGAACAGGAAGTCAATTACAAGAAGACGATCCTGTCGAACATCGATACGGGCGTCGTGTCTATCGACCATACGGCCAGGATTACGACCGTTAACCAGTCGGCATCGGAGATTCTCGGTATTCAGGAGAGAGACGTGCTTGGCCGGCGGTACGATGAAGCCTTCGGGTTTATCGAGCTGAATCCGATTCGGAGTCTATTCCGGAAGCTTGAAGAGGGTCACGGGAGGGCCGAAGAGGAATTATCCCTTAATGTGCGTGGCCGCATGTTGACGCTCAGAGTTCGCATCACCACGCTTCGGGACGGCAGCGGCACGCCTATCGGTTCCGTCATCACCTTTGACGATCTCACGGAGTTGCTGCGGGCGAAGAAGGCGGAGACCTGGCAGGACGTTGCCCGAAGGATCGCGCACGAATTCAAAAATCCTCTGACGCCGATCAAACTTTCGGCCGAGCGTTTGCGCAAGAAACGCGCGGAACGGTCCTCGGATTTTGATGTGGTTTTTGACGAGTGCAGCCGGACGATCGTTCAGGAGGCGGACGGTCTTCGAAAACTGGTTGACGAGTTCGCTGATTTCGCGCGTATGCCCAGCTCGAACCCGGTATCGCAGCCGCTGGCGCCGGTTCTGGAAAGCGTAGCCCAACTCTACAGCGGAGCGCACAGGGATATTTCCGTCCTGCGGGACATCGCGCCAGACATGCCGGATGTCCATTTCGATCGGGAGCAGGTGAAGCGCGTTTTTATCAATCTGTTCGAAAATGCCGTCGAGGCGATGGGCGGAAAAGGCCGGATATGGGTGACGGCGCGAATGTCCGCGTCGGGCATGGCTCAGATCGACGTGGCCGACGAAGGGAGCGGGATTGCCACCGAGGACATCCCGAAACTGTTCCAGCCGGATTTTTCCCGAAAGAAGAAGAAGAGCGGACTGGGTCTCGCGATCGTGCTCAGGATCATCAAGGACCACGGCGGATCGATCCGCGTCGAACAGAATACGCCGCGGGGTGCGCGGTTCATTGTCGAACTGCCCGTGGCGGTCAGGAGTACAGAAACACGGGGCGCAGAGGACAGGGTTCATAGTTCATAAGGGAGGTTTTCACCTTGGATACGGCATCAACAATACTGATAAGCATAGCCGCGCTTTACCTGATCATCAAACTTTTCGGCTATCTGAGCAGGCTCGGGATCAAGCAGGTGTCCCCGAAAGAGCTTGATCAGAGAAAAGGAATGATGCTCCTCGACGTCCGCACCGATAAGGATTATGAGAAGGGTCACATTCCGGGCGCCGTCCATATCCCGCTTACGGACATCGGCGATAAGATCAAGAAACTCAAGAAGGACAAAGAGCTGGTGGTCTACTGTCAGAACGGCAACCGAAGCATCTGGGCCATCAAGCGGCTCATGGGTATGGGCTACAAGAATCTTTACAATCTGAAGGGCGGCTACAATGCCTGGAAAAGAATTCATCGGTGAGCTGAAAAAAGATTATTGCACAAAAAAGCAGCACATCATCAAACGGCTTGGCGAATTCAGAGCTGTCTACGAGAAGGGTGACAGGGCCATTTTTGAAGAACTCTGCTACTGCATCCTGACCGCAGGCAGCAGCGCAAAGATGGGCATGCGGACGGTGGCGGCATTGAAAGACATTCTCCATACCGGCAGCGAAGAAGAACTCCAGCAGCGCGCACAGGCGCACCGTGTCCGGTTCTGGCGGCTGCGGCCTTCGTATATCGTCCAGACGCGCGAGTACCTCAAGGACGCCTTCGGAATGAAACTCCGCCTGCTCCTGGAATCCTTCGCATGCCGTTATGCCCGCCGTGATTTTTTCGCAAAGAATAAATTGATCAAGGGGCTGGGATACAAAGAGGCAAGCCACTTTCTCAGGAACATCGGGTTCCCGGGCTATGCCATCCTGGACAAGCACATCCTGAACAGCCTCCGCGAGATGGGCGTGATCACGAAACGGATGCGTCCGACCGGTCGTGACGGATATCTCGCGATCGAAAAGAAACTCGCGCAATTCGCCGAAGAAATCGGGATCGATATGGATCACCTGGATCTGCTCTTGTGGTCCCGTAAGACCGGTGAGATATTGAAATGAATTTCAGATTGTGGAAGCGGAGTGCGGGTTGAAAAAACAAATCATGCTCTGTTGTGTGAATCGCGCAGCATCCTTCCCACAAAGGAGACTAGGTGGCTGACACCGGACTTAAAAAAGCGGTTCTCATCGGCGCAGCACTCGGAGCCGCCATCACGCTGGGCATCGCCCTGTCCATGGATCTGTTTATGTCCGACACCCTTCAGGGGACGTGGTGGGACGCTGCGGCAAAGGACGTGACCAAGATGTTCGGGCCGGCGTGCGGTCATAACGCGTTTGCGGTACTGCTCGTTCTTGTCCTGGTGATGGGATTCCTTGCCGGATTCGGCGCCATGCTCGGCGCTGCTGCCGGCCTTGTTATGAACCGTTTTTTCAAGCGGGTGCTCAAATTATAGGAGTTGTCCGAAGAGGCTCGCCGCCTTAATCCTATCGTAACGCTTTATTCGCGCCGGTGATTGAGCATTGGGAACAACACGTTGCACGGTCTTTTCTCTGAAGATCTCAGGAGGAGCTTGATGATTTTCGGCACCTTCAGCTTCCAGCCGCTGATGGGCCAGTCGAGCTCATGCTTGCCGCAGACCGAGTCCAGGGTGTTGAGACTGAATATCTCGTCCCGCAAGTCATCATCTACCTTCGCGGGATCGGTAATCTTCTCATTCAGCTTGATTGCCCGTTCAAGATGGTCCCGGATTTTCAAGACGTTCTGTTTTCCAATGACACCGTACCGCTCCTTCAGGTCGACGAGCTGCAATGCTGCGTCATAGGTGGCCTTCACGATCTCTTCCCTCGTCATCCATTTCGTTTCGTAGTTCAGGGTAAATTTCCAGCTCGGCATGAGCATGGCCCGCCGGTGTTCCTTCAAGGTCTTATAGAAAAAGCGATAGCCGTATTTCTCCGGGTCCTCAAAGATTTCGCTCCCGGGATCGATGAAGGGAGCGAGGGGCGCGATCATCGGAAGGATCCTGCCCAGGTTGCCGTTGCTGCCGTATTTCTTCAGGAGTTCTCCGCAGTACCTGGCGGTATCGATGACCGATGCGTAATCCTGGTAAGGGAGGCCGACCATGAAGAACAGGTCGACCCGCTTGCAGCCTACACGGATGAGGGTCTCGATCATGTTTTCCAGCGCCGCATTGTCATAATTTTTTCCAAAGGTCTTTCGTACATCGATGTCATGGGACTCGGGAGATATCTCGACATTAAACGTCTCGATGGAGTCGGCGACTTTTTCGAGAAAATCGGCAGGAGGAGGGCTGAAGAACTCGATGCATATCTCATTCTTGACCCGGAGTTTCCTCATGGCATTGAGGAACCGGTCACTGTAATCCTGTCCCGCCTGGAGCAGGTCACCGAGAACCATGACGGGCGCGCCTGTGTATTCCGAGATCCTGCAGATGTCTTCGGCTACGAGCTCCGGAGACCGGAAGCAGGCGTGAGACCTCCGGCAAACCGTCCGGAACGCCGAGACCGATCCTCCGCAGGTGCCGCAGTTATGGTTGCATCCCCGCACGGTAAAGACGGCGGTGACCGGATAGCTGAGCCAGTACATGAAGGGGACGTAACCCGTCGGGTCCCGGTACTTGATCGCCATCTTGAGGAGATGGGGGTAATCAAAGTCAACATAGTCGAGATTCTCCGGCTTGAATGACCGCTCGTTCACCACGACGCTCCCGCTTTCGTTCCTCCACACAAGGTTCGGTACGCTTTCGTAGCCTGCACCGGATTGGATCGCATGTAAAAGCATGCGAAGCGGCTCCTCTGTCGACTCACCGCAGACGATAAAGTCGACAAACGGATAATCCTGCATGATTTCCTCGTGATAATAGGTTGCGCTGAGACCGCCGAGGATCACCGGTTTGTCGGGATGGTGCTTTTTAATAAGTTCCGCGAGGCTCAGGCAGCCGTCCACGTGCGGGAGCCAATGGAGATCGATACCAAAGGCAGCTGCGTCCAGTTTTTTAATGTACTGTTCCGGATCGAATGAAGGCGAGCGCAGCATCCGGAGCGCCAGGTTGATGATACGCACCGACATGCGATGCCGTGTAAGGTAATTGGACAGGGTCAGGAATCCGATAGGGTAGATTTCGAAAACCGAAGACGACGGGATCACGTCGCTTACCGGGCCGAAGAAGAGCGGCAGCTCGCGGAACTTAAAGACGCTCGGGGGATGGAGAAGGATCAGGTCGGTTTTAGACATAAACTTTTTCGTCTCCGAATATTTTCCTGGTGTAGAGTTCGGCGATGTCTTCCGCTACTTCCTCCATGGCCTGGAACAGGGTCTCGGTGTAGTTTTGCAGCGCTCGGTTGAAGGGCGTGAGCAATCGCATGGATTTGCTCAGCATCCTTGTTTCCTGGCTGTACAGATGAAGTATTTCAGCGACGATCTCCTTAAATGTACTACCCGTGTAGGCACTTCTCACGGCATCGGTGAACGATGCCGTATCCGGCCAGTTCTTCAGGATGGCATAAACGCTCTTTGATATGCGCCCGATCCTCTGGATCCGGATATCGGCAAAATCGCTGTACCGCACGAGAAATGAGGAGGGAATCGGCAGGTTGCTGAGAAAAGCCTTATCCACCTGTTTCGTTTTATCAAAAATATCTTCCAGGTCAAGGTCGCAGGCGGGCTTTCCCATCTCAAATGCGGCAGCCGCCTCCTCGATGATGAGACGGTCTTTATCCACTTCTTTCTTCACATTCGAGTCGAGATAGGCGGAAAAGAAGGGGAGGGAGCCGAGCAAGAGGGACTGCTTGCTAACGCGGCCGAGGCTCAGTCGGGAGAATTCATACATCATGTCACGGTCTTTTTCGCAAAGAATGCTTACTTTATCCACGTTTGACCGCCCTGTACAGGGTTGCGATCCCCATCGTCATTGAATCGACGACAACAGAGGAAAATCCGCTTTCAGCGATAATGTGCCTGAACTCGTCCGGCGAGTAAAAGGCGTTGATGGACCGGGGAAGATAGAGATAAGGCGCGGCAGTCTTGACGACAAGTCCTCCGATCAACGGCATGATCCTGAAGACATACCACTTGTAGATCCACTGGAACCAGCGGACGCGGGGGTTCGTAAGTTCCAGACAGACAAATTTACCTCCCGGCTTCAGGACCCGTGTGATTTCCTGGAGCGCGAGCAGAGTGTCGGGAATGTTCCTCATGCCGAAGGCCACGGTAACAGCATCGAACGCGTTGTCCCGGAAGGGCAGCCTCTTGGCGTCAGACAAAATATAGGAAAGATTCCGGTATCGTGTGCCGGTTTTTTGCCGGGCGCGTTTCAGCATCTCCTCGCAGAAGTCGGCGCCGGTGACCGAACCGGTCACTCCCACTTTGCGAGCGAGCAGCAGCGCCAGTTCTCCGGTGCCTGTGCATACATCGAGCACCCGGTCACCCTCATGAATGCCCGATAGGGCAACAGCCTGCGTGCGCCAGAAGCGGTCAAAGCCGAAGCTGAAACCGCTGCTGAGGGAATCGACATACGGAGCGACCGACGTAAAAATATGCTTTATGAAGAGATCACGCTGTTCTAATGACATATCAGTAGATGAACTGCCCCAAGATAATCAGAATCAGTAAAAAAAATCCGGCCATCACGACGGCGAAGCCGAAAAGGATCCCGGCATCCGTTATCCAGGTTTTCTGCGGTTCGGTCATAACCTCATTGATCCTGTTTTCTTCCACAAGGCGATGGTACTCGAGGGGCCGCTCGTGCTGCAGTTCCTGGAGGGTGAGCCTCCCCGTGAAGATGACCGGGTCCATGGGGAATTTTTCCGGACGCAGATGGGTGTTAAAATAGTGAATAGTGAAGATGAAGCCTGCCGCAAGAAGCGCCTCATCACTGTGGATGACCATCGCGACGTTGAACACCCAGCCGGGAAAGAACCGGCCGAAGAATTCGGGGAACCACAGGAAAAGACCCGAAACGCCGATCATGCCGACGCCCCAGAACACCGCCCAGTAGTCGAATTTTTCCCAGTAGGTGAACCGGTCGAACTGAGGACGCGGTCCCCTGCCGAGAAACCAGTTGAAACTGCGATAAATGTCTTCAATGTCCTTCGTCCAGGGGACCATGGATTCGGGGCCGAGCACGTTGAACTTGAATTTTCTGACAATAGCGATGTCATACACCACGTACCCGATGTGGGCAGCGAAGTAGCCGAAAGTGATGACCGCGCAGATCCGATGGATAAGGCCTGCTGCATAGTATCCGCCGAGGAGCTTCATGAGCCACGCGGCCCAGGGCGCATCCGCATACTTGAGCGGCATGCCGGAGGCCACGAGTCCGATGAAGCTCACGGCCATGACGGCGTGGAGGACACGGTGATACGCATTGAACCGCTTTATCTGTGCCATGTTATTCGCCTTCCTTCCTTTGCAGTCGTTCTTTCAGCGAGCGATAAGCCCACAGGAAGGTGTGAGTCAGGAAGAACGTAAATACGCCGATCAGGAGCGTTGTCATAAAGAGAAACGTATAGTAGAGGATGGGATACTTCGCCCGGTTTCTTTCTTCGGCATGGGCATAGAACTTCGTAAATCCCATCGTCGCTGCGGGATGGCATTTCCGGCACGTTTTCAGGATGTTCTTTTGCGAGAGCGTCGACCCGGGATCATCGATCCGCAGGATGTCGTGGGAGCCGTGGCAGTCGGAGCACTTCGCCATCGTCGCATAGCCGAGCTCCGTGACCTGGCCGTGGTACGTGCTCCGGTAGGTCTTCATTTCTTCGGCATGACAGTTCCCGCACTCCTTGATCAGCGCGAGCCGCCATCGGTCACTCGTCGTGAGCGGCGTCAGGTGTTCCATGTGACAATCGAAGCAGGTTGGCGCCGCGGCGTTTTTGTTGTCCAGGAGCTCCTTCCCATGGACGCTGTTTTTATAGACCTCGAACACTTGAGGATGGCATTTGGAACAGAGGTCGGGTATCTTCTGCTTGTTGGTGGAAGACCTCGCGTCAGCTGAGGGATAGATATAGTGAGATCCGTGACTGGTCTGGCATATCGGCGCTGCCGTATTCCCCGCGGCAGCGGCGCGGCCGTGAACGCTCATCTTGTATTCCTGGGCTTGTTCCGTAGGGGCTCCCTCCCTGCCGAGGAAGTGACAGATGCCGCAATTTACCTTCAACACCTTGCCGTGGGGGTACCCGGAAACATCGATATGACACTTATTACAGGCCAGAAAACCATGCACCGATTGCACGAAGAGGGTCTGATCTACGTACCTTTTGCCTCCTTTTTGACCATGGCAGCCGAGACAGGCATCGCTCGAGAGAGCACGAGAGGGAAAAGGAAGTAGAATAAATAGAATGCTGGAGATTCCGAGAACGAGGGGAAAACGATTCATGTCTTGATTGTATCAAAGAATGTCCGACTGTCAAGGGAAGGAAGGAGCGATAAATAGTTGGCTTCGAACGGAGAAAATAGCATGAAGAAGGATGACCT
>JBLMWN010000043.1:0-3350 GCA_050257255.1 Betaproteobacteria bacterium
AGCGCCGCCACCTGCGTGAGCACATTCTGCATGGCGGCGCTTGAAAAATCAGTAATGGCAACGACGTATAAAAAGATGGGATAGCCTTGAAATGTTAAATATCAAAGTCCAAAATGCTTTGCTCTTTGCTGCTTTGTAATTCATTTGGCATGTGGATTTCAAAATTTGAACCTGCCTCCGAAGGAGAACGCAATGCCTGCAAAATTATTGACCGGTAAGGAAGTGGCGCAGAAGATGGACCAGGACATCCAGAAGGACGTCCAGGCACTCAAGGCAAAGGGGATCAACCCGGCGCTCAGGATCATGATCGTGGGCGATGCGGCCGACTCGGTCACCTATGCGAACAGCGCCAAAAAGATGGCGGAGAAAAACGGCATCGCCTGCGAAATCGAGCAGCTGCCCGGAGCGACGACGCAGGACGAATTCGTGAAGACCCTGAAGAACCGGAACGCCGATTCCAGCATCCACGGGATCATCGTGATGCGGCCGTTCCCGAAGCAGATCAGGGAAGACGTCGTGAAACACATCCTCGCGCCGGAAAAAGATGTCGACTGCTTCAATCCGGTGAACGCAGGCAAGATCATGGCAGGGGACCTGACCGGCTTCCCGCCTGCCACGCCGCAAGCAGTGATGGAAATCCTCCGTTTTTATCAGATCCCGATGAGCGGGAAAGAGGCGGTGGTCATCGGCCGGTCCATGGTTGTCGGAAAGCCCATGTCCATGCTTCTCCTGGGCGAGAATGCAACGGTTACAGTCTGTCATTCCAAGACGCAGGATCTCCCCGGCGTATGCCGGCGCGCCGATATTCTGGTTGCCGCCATCGGTAAAGCAAAAATGATCACGAAGGATTACATCAAGAACGGCGCAACGGTAATGGATGTCGGCATCAACGTCGAGGGAGATAAGCTTTTCGGTGATGTGGACACCGAGCCTGCCAAGGACGTGGCTGGGGCCATCACGCCAGTACCCGGCGGTGTGGGTACCGTGACTACGCGTGTTCTGCTGAAGCATGTGGTAAAAGCGGCCAAACTGCAGAATCCGTAAGAACCGGTGCACGGATCAGGAGACAATTAACCTAAACCCGGGAAGCCCCGATGAAATCGGGGTAGGCCTGCAAAGTCCCGCTGCGCGGGAAACTAAAAACAAAGAAGCATGTCTCGCGCAAAGCTCGCAGAGTTCGCAGAGAAAGACAAAATCTTATAAATTTGATGGTCTCGTCAACTGTCATGCTGAATTCATTTCAGCATCTCGTCTTTTCAACACATTATCCCGGAAAAAGCATTTGGACACGGAAGAAACGGATTAATATATGATAAAACAGGATGAAATCGATTGCAGAGCCTTCACCTTCTGGGTGAGCTATTTATCAAGAAAAAATCCGCCCTTATCCGTCTTTTATCCGATTTGATCAGTGTCAAATGCCGTTTTTAGGATTATGAGACCCTGAAACGAGTTCAGGGTGACACATTAGGACTCGGCGTCTGGCCCTACCTTTTCCCTACAACCTCATTTACCACACGAATAAGTTCGGCGATCCGGTAGGGTTTCTGCACGAAACCGGACGCCCCCTGATCCAGCAGATAATCGGCATCCCTGTCATGGCTGTACCCGCTCGAAACAATCACCTTCACCTCTGGATTCAAGGTTCGAAGTCTTCGGAAGACCTCCCTGCCGTCCATCTGCGGCATCACCATGTCCAGCAGGACGGCGACAATCTCCGGGGAATGCTGTTGGAACAGTTGGACCGCCTCCTCCCCCCCGTGCGCGGTCAGCACGGTGTATCCAAAGCGCCGGAGAATATCTCCGGCAAGTTCGATGACGAGCGGCTCGTCGTCCACAATCAGGATTGTCCCGGAACCATGCTGCAACTCCATGCCTTCCCCCCTCTTTTTTGCACGCGTTTCTTCGCCGTTGCACGCGACCAGATTCACCTCGAATGTCGATCCCCTGCCCGGTTCGCTGTGCACCTGAATGAAACCGTTGTGCTTTTTTATGATGCCGTATACGAGAGACAACCCCAGACCTGTTCCTTTCTCCTTGGTCGTGAAGAACGGCTCGTACATATGCTGCTGTGTCTGCCGGTCCATGCCGGAACCGGTATCCGAGACAGAGATGCGGACGTAATCGCCGGGCGGAACGGCGACAAAATACTGCACATCTTTGATTTCCAGGTGAACGTTCTCGGTCCGGATGGTGAGTGTACCGCCTTTCGGCATGGCGTCCCGGCCATTGATGCAGATGTTCAGGATGGCCTGCTGAATCTGCCCGGCATCGCAGATAACGGGCCGCAGGATGTTGTCGGTCTCGAGCTTCAGCGTGATGTTTTTGTCGATGGTGTGTGAAAGAAGCGACGCGACCTCACGGACGATGATGTTCACATCATTCGGCTGCGCGTCATACTTTCCGCCCTTGGCAAAGGCCAGCAGTTGCTGAGTCAGTTCCGAAGCCCGCAGCGATGCGGTCTCGATGATATCGACGTGGTGATACAGCGAATCGTCGGAGGACATGTCGGCCTTGGCCAGAGACGCATAGCCCAGAATGGACGCGAGCAGGTTGTTAAAATCGTGTGCGATCCCTCCCGCCAGCGTTCCGAGGGCCTCGAGTTTCTGCGACTGAAAAAGCTGCTCCCGGAGCCTGCGCTTTTCTTCGTCGGCCTTTTTCCGGTCGGATATATCTCTAACCATCGAACGGCTCATGACGAACGCTCCGTTGCCGTCATAGATAGCCGTGGCATTCATCATGACTGGAAGCAGAGTCCCGTCTTTCCTTACGAGGGTCAGTTCCAGGTTGGCCATCCGCCCTCTTTCTTTCAGCTCCGGAAACTTGGTCTTGCATGTCTTCACGCTCTCCTCGGCTAGCAGGTTCTCGATGCACTTTTTCCCCACAAGCTCCTCGCGGCGATAGCCAAGCATGTCCAGGAAGGTGCGGTTCACTTCAACGATGAGGCCGTTTCCGGCAAGAGAATAATAGCCGTCGGGGGCATTGTCATAGAGGTCGCGGAACTTCTCTTCGGACTCCTTCAGCTTCTTTTCGAGCATCACGCGCTTGGTTACGTCTTTCAGCGTCTCGATGGCCCTGATGACCCGACCTGACGAGTCCTTGATCGGGTAAGCCTCGCATTCGACGTAGATTTCCCGGTCATCGTGGTCATAGTGAACATGCATGGCCTTTGCCGGGAGCCCTGTCTCGAACACGCCTTGGACCGGGCATTTGTGGCCATTGCCCGCACAGGGAGAATCGAAATGGTGGGAAACTTCATAGCAGTGCTTTCCAACGACATTCTCGGGTTGACTCGCTACTTGATTGAAGTAACCCTTGTTCGCAGTGAGTATGCGATATTCCCTGTCCAT
>JBLMWN010000044.1:0-3466 GCA_050257255.1 Betaproteobacteria bacterium
GTTGTTGGCCCACCGGATATAGATGCCGGTGAACACCCACGAGAGAATAATCGTCCCTATCGCGATCGGGATTCCGACGGTCGTGGCCTCGCCCTCGCTCAGTTTCTGGGCCAGAAACGGCTTATTGAACGCGATCAGGCCGATGAACCCGAAGTACAGCACCAGTTCGAGCACCGTGAGGACCCATGATATGGAGTTCTTCTGTGCGACCAGCCCCTTGAAATCTTCATCATTCAAGAGGTCTTCCTTCTTTACCTTGCTCATTGTTCTCCTCCTGTCTGGAATGGGTGCCGGTCTGCCCGGCACCTGAAAACGTCTGCGGATGCTAAAAGTTCGTGATTACCCCTGTCAGTCTGAACTGATCACCCCCTTCAAACGGCGTTCCGATTTTCAAGAGATCCCCGATATGGCGAGCGCCCGTTTCCAGGAGCATGGGAAAAAATCTCTGGAACAGCTGAGCCGTGGTGAACGCGTCCTTAATCGCGTTGTGTGCGCCGTTCACCGGAATGTCGAAGCACTTCACGATGTCATAGAGCCGGTACCCCTCCGGCGCCGTTGCAAAACAGTCCCGCGCCTTGTTTCTCTTCCGGAGCCATTCATAGATGCTGAAGGTGTCCAGTGCGGGGTTCCGGATCCCGGCGCGCCCCATCCGCTTCACCTCCCGGTTGAGAAAGTGCAGGTCGAGGGAAATGAAGTGGCCCACGAGCACCGCATCGCCGCAGAATTCTAGAAAATCGGCGAGTACCGTATCAATGTGCGGTTTTGACGCGACTTCCGACGGGGTGATCTCATGGATAACCACACTCGCAGCCGAAAGCTCCGTCCGCGGGCTTACCAGCCGGTAAAACGCATCTCCGAGTTCTATCCTGTTGCCGTGCATGCGGATCGCACCGATGGAAACAATGGAGTCCCGCTTCTCATCGAGGCCGGTCAGTTCCGTGTCCACAACCACGTAGGACGCGTCCGTTATCGGCGTTGACTCGTCGATTCCAGGTTTTTTCTTCCTTTCGAACAGACTTAACATACGCTTGGCCCTTCGCAAGAAGTAAAGAGTGAAAAATTTACTTCTTCCGTTTCACTGCCCCTACCAGATAAGCGACTTATACCGCTCGATGATCAGGTCCTGTACTTTCGAGATTATCTGAAAGGCCTCTTTGATCGATCGCTTTTCGAGATTGCTCAGCCTGTTCGGGTTGATGAAGTTATCGGGGACCTCGCCCGAACTGATCTGCTCATACTGGTGGTGGATCCTGAGGAGCATGATGAATTCGAAGGCCTGCTCGAAGTCGTCAGCGTACTCTTCGACGATCGTATGCCTGCTCCGCAGCGTCTCGATCCGCTCGAGGGTCGATGTCTCCCGGATACCTTTTTCCAGGGCAAAGAGCCGGATGATATCCACGAGCGGCGCCAAACCCTTGATCTTGAGGTTGAGCTCATCCTTGTGCTCGCCTCCCTTCTCGACGACAAAAGACTTGAGGAACCCGATGGGCGGCGTGTTCTTGATCGCCATGTTCGCAAGGTAGCCCAGAAATACCTTTTGGTCCTTGAGAAGCGAATTCAGGTCGTCTCGAAGGGTTTCGGCAAGCGAGAGCTCGCCGTACATTGGCCGGAAATCGAAGAAGGCCAAGGAATTCAGCACCGCGTCGGAAGTCGGTGTTGCGATCCAGGTTGAAAAATATTTTTTCCAAACCCGGAGCGGCTGGCGCCACTGGGGATTACTCGCCATGTAATTGGCCGGACAGAGCGGGAAGCCGCACTGGAGCAGGCTGTCCCGTGCGTGCTCGGCGAAAGCTGAAAAATATTCCCGTGCCGCATCCGCCTCGGCATTGGAGGCCGGGTCGGCATAGATCAGCGCGTTATCCTGGTCGGTCTTGAAGGTCTGCTCCTTGCGGCCTTCGCTCCCGAAGGCGATCCAGCAGTAGGGCACCGGCGGCGGCCCCTGCTTCCGTTCGACGCATTCAAGTACCTTCCGCACCAGCCGGTCGTTGATCTCGGTGATGACCTTGGTGATGTTACTCGCCTTCGCGCCTTCCTTCAGCAGGAGCCCCACGATACTGTTGATCTTCTTCGAAACCGGGACGAGCCCTTCGATGGTCTGCTGGCTCTCGATGTCTTTGGTGAGCGACAGGGGGGACGTGCCCTGGAGCATCATGAGGTCGTGGTTCGTAATCACGCCCGCGAGTTTGCCTTCTCTGATCACGAGGACGTGATGGATATTGTACTTGATCATCTTGAGCACTGCTTCGAAGCAGTAGTCCCGCGCATCGACCCGGATCAGGGTCGTACTCATGATGTTCCTGACCGGCTCCGAAACGCTCCGGCCTTTCGCCACGACCTTTTCGCGAAGGTCCCGGTCCGTAACGATGCCCGTCGGGAGGTTGTTCGCATTCATGATCACGATGGAGCTGATGCGGTTCTCGGACATGACCTGGGACGCGTCGCGGATCGACGTATCCTCCTGCGTGGAGATCACTTCCTTGACGGCCATGTCGCCTATCCTCGTCGTGAACAGGAGCCGATCGCTTCCGCCGTAAAATATGCTCTTGTTCTGCATCTCGCTGTAGGTGCGGTCGATGTACTTGGTGATGTGCGATTTCAGAAAATATTCCGTAAAGGAGTGCTGCGAGTCAAGGAGTTTGAGGAGCATCTCCTTGCCGAGGAGGTAGCAGATCGTGTCTTCGACGGCCGTGACGTTCGACCGGACCCGGTCTCTGCCTACCAGCGACAGGAACCCGAACGTGTCTCCCTCACTTCGGTAATCGATCACTACCTCGTCGCCGTCCTCGGAGACCATCGATACCTTCACGCCGCCCTTCTTGATGATGCGCAGCGCGTCGCTCGGGGGACCGTCCTGCCGAAGGATAATCATGTCCTTGGGATAGAACTCCATGGACAGGTTCCGGGCAACGGCCTGAAGGGTGTCGTCATCGAGGAACTGAAATGGCGGAACCTTTTGCAGGAAGACCACGACGTCCTCGAGGATCATGTTGTTGCTGCGATTGGGCTTTAATGCCGGTGACATGCCACAATAATAAGCAAATTAAATACCAGTTTTTGCAGCAGGAGGACGGGAAGATAACGGCATGAAGGGGAAGTTGTTTTTCGGGCGAGATCGGAAAGCTCCTGCCAGAAGCGCAGTCGACAGACCAGTTCGAAAGGGCCGTCCTCATGAGTTTCAAATTTTAATGAATTCAATATGTTTTTGTTCAGACAGGTCGATCAATATCGGCTGCCACATAAAAGCGAGAGGGAAGAGTAAAATTAGAAATGGAGAAGATTGCAGATTATAATTAAACAGTTAGCGAAATTTTTTTTATTGGATGTTATCGATTTGCCGTTCGTTGAAGCTTCTCTTATGATTGACGCGTAACGAAAAGTAATTTTTAATTATTCATCAAGGATACAAAAAGTAACCGATTCCACTTGCACACAATGTTCAAAGAAGTTGCAGAATCGGTTATCTCTT
>JBLMWN010000045.1:0-10217 GCA_050257255.1 Betaproteobacteria bacterium
TTCCTCGACATGAACCCCGCGCTCGTCAAGCTCCTCCGGGACATCCGGGAGAAGGGGATCGAGAAGTTCTCGATCCGGCAGGGGCTGACCTCCGGGGAGCTCAAGCGGTTCGTCTATTTCCTCAACACCGGCAAGGAGGACGCTTCGGGCCTGAAGTGGGAGTGCATCGCGTACGGGAACATCGAGACCCTCGGAAGCGTCGAATCGTTGGACGACGGGCGGGGAGCGGTCCTCCCGGCCTCCCACGTCCTGTTCGGGGCGACGGACGTGCTGAAGGGGCTGCTCCGGTCGCTGGCCGTCGGCGATGGGGGCAGGTCGCTCTCGGACGGGAGGGAGATCGTCGCGGGCGTCATGAAGGGGCTCCGGCAGGACGCGTTCCTCATCCACCGTCTCATGCGCCTCCAGGCCCACGACGACTACACGGTGACCCACTCGCTCAACGTCTGCGCCATCGTCGTGGCCCAGGCCGTCGCCCTGGGGTTCCCCGAGGAGCGCCTCCAGGAGATCGGCCTGTCCGCCATTTTGCACGACATCGGCAAGGTGAAACAGATGCGGGGGGCGGTTCCGGATCTTGATTGATGGTAACTGCGGAGGACGCAAAAAAAGCCAGGCATCGTTGGATGCAGATAAACGCAGAAAAAGCGGATTCAATGCTGCTTAGTAAGATCAACGGAGAGAAGCTTTAAGTTCTTTTCAGTTTATCGGCGTTCATCTGCGAAAATCTGCGTCGGCTCCATTTGTGAGCATGAGTGACAATTGGTGCCTAAATCTGAGAAGGACTTCATGGCCCGGCCCTGGCAAACAATTGACAAGGTGAAAACCGAAGACGGCGTCCTTGAACTGCGCAGGCGGGGCGAGCGCGATTATTTGATCCTGATCAACAACCGCGTGCTTATGAATGGCAGCGCGAACCGGTCGGAAATGGCACTCGGTGAACGTGCCTGCAAGATAGTGACATCACGGAACCGGCCGCACGTGCTCATCGGCGGGCTTGGCATGGGGTTTACGCTGAGGGCAGCGCTCAATTCCCTGCCGCCGACTGCGGAGGTCATTGTCGCCGAGCTGAATCCTGCGGTAGTCGCGTGGTGCCGCGGTCCATTGGTCGGACTCACCAAGGACGCTGTAGATGATCCCCGGGTCTTGATCACCGTCGACGATGTTGCCGACATTATAGAAAAGGCGGCGAAACCCGGGGCACGAAAATTCGACGCAATCATCATCGACCTCTACGAAGGCCCTCACGCAAAAACAGACGCAACGAATAATCCGTTCTACGGAAGCCGTGCTCTCAAAACGACGGCTGCCGCTCTTTCATCAGGCGGTGTTTTTGCTGTCTGGGGGGAGAGCGCTGATGCAGCGTTCGAGAAGCGTCTGGTTGTCGCGGGATTTTCCGTTAACACGATACGTCCGGGAAGGGGCGGGTTGCGGCATGTGGTGTACGTGGCGGTGAAGAAGACGAAGGGAACACACAGCTGACACGCGGAGGCCGGCCCGCATTGGTTTCGCAATACAATACGGCGCTCCGGATGTACCACAGAGGATGGACTACCCAGGGCTGTTCAGGCGACAGTGATCAGTACCGCTGATCCAATGCATTTTTCGGAGTAACTCGGGCGACCATGAGGGGGCAGCCAGAGGAGGATCGGTCACTTAGTTTCCGCCCAGGATCGCCGCCCTAAGCTTCTCGAAGAAGGGATTACCTTTGTAATAGTTGCCGCCCTCGAGTACAATGCGCCGCGCCTCTGACATATTACCGCTCAGGTATTCGACACGCGCATACCCGTCGATCACCTCAGGGTCTACGGGGTCCAGCCGATACGCCTTTCGCAGATATTCAATGGCCTTTGTGTCGGGCCGCTGCTCCCCCAAAAAGACCCCATAGCCGACAAGGGTCGGGACATCATCCGGGTCGAGGGCGAGGGCCACCTTCCACTGCTCGATGGCTTGTTCAACCTGCCCTCGCGATTCATAGATTGACGCCAGGACCCGCCGTGCGGGAAGGTATCGGGGGTTCAATGCCAGGGCACGCCGAAGTTCCTTTTCTGCGAGGTCCGTCTGGCCCATTTCACTAAGAAGCAGCCCATAGTTGTAATGTGCCTCGTTGCTCTGCGGGTAGACCTCTGTTGCCCTCCGAATCAAAGCCTGGGCCTTGGCGTAATCGCCACGCGAGTAATATTGAGTGGACGCAGCGAAAAGATATGAGAGAATTTGGTTACGCAGGTTTTCGTTCCAAGGCGCCGCGCTTATCGCCCTATCATAGGCAGAGATTACCTCTTGAGGCGGAAATCCCCGGAGCTGGGTCTCATGTCCGCTAAGGAATATCTCCTCAGCCTGGAAGGCCGCATTGAGACGGCCAGCCTCCGGAATAATGACTCCCTTCCTCACGAATCGGTCGAAGTCCTGTCCGCGGATCGACATCAGCAGTTCATGGTTCACAAGCGTTCGTTCATTTGAGGGTACGGCATAGTCCGCGGGGGAGTAAAATTCGTAGTAGGGCTCTTCGAAGGTGTTCACGGGGCCGGGCGGCACGGCACGACGAAGCGTTTCCTCATTGCCGACGAAGTGGGCCAGCACTGCTTCTGCTGTGGCCAGGCCGTATTTGCGGATGCCCTTGAACGACTCGGGATCGGTCTCCATGGTCCGACGCATCCATGCGAGGTCAATGTCGACAACGTCGTTTGAGCCGATAAGGAACGTATTGGTCATGGTGAATCTTCCGATCGGCGGGAAGTACCAGAGCTGGACATGAGGGAACTCATCGAGGAACGTCCTTATGGCTAAGTCGTACTGCGACGGCGGCAGGTCGGTAGGCATCCATTGGATGACGAGTCCGCCGGGAGCGAGCCGCTGTTTCAGGAGCGCATAGTATTCTTTCGAGTACGAGAACGAATTGGTGGCGTATTTCCCCGCGGTCTTCTCGTCGGCCGATATGATGTCGAACCGTTCGGTCGTGGTCTGGAGGAAATCAACCACGTCATCCACGATTATGACCGCACGGGGATCGTTGAGGATATTAAAATTTTCTTCCGAGAAGTATTTCGCTCCTTCGACGACGCCATGAGATATCTCAACGCTTACGATCTTCTTGAGCGCGGCATGCCGGGCGCTTTCGCCGATCAGGATGCCCGAGCCAAGTCCGATCGAGAGCTCCGACTTGTATGATTTTAAAAGCAGCTTCGGCAGGTGGGCGAGAATCTGCTGTTTGTAGTCCGAATCGCTGGTCCCTCCGATGTTGATGCCGTCAACGCTGATCACTTTATAGCCAGTATCAGCGCTGACCCAGACCTTTGTTGTCACCAGCCCTCCCTCCCTGTAGAAAAGCACCTCGTCCCTTGGCCTCTGGTACTCTGATGGAAACTGGAAGGCGATTGACATTCTTACCAGGGTAAAAGCGAAAACCAGGAATACGACTACTGTCGTGGAAACAACCACCATGGCGTGCTTCCAACGGGAAAGAACAAGCACGATGCCCAAGCCCACATTGAGGCCTGCCATCAGGAGGATGCCTTTCTGGATCCCCATGAGCGGCACAATGAAGAGCCCTGGCAGGAGGGCCCCCAACACATTGCCCAGCGTGTTTACAGCATAAATCTTTCCCACAGTTGTTCCGGCAGTCTGTAGATCGGAAACGAAGATTCGGCCCATCAGGGGCAGCGTCGCTCCGATCAACGTAGCGGGGAGAAGCATAAGGGACAGAGCGATCACGAAGTTCGATACGGCGAGAAGCTCTAGTTGGCCGGAATAGCGGACAACGAACGAGTGGACAGCCTCGGACTTGACGATGAAAAAGAGCAGTGGTAAGGCGATGGCGGAAAGAATCCCGATCAGTATCTCGATCGCCGCTAACAGTCGCAGAGGGTTTTTAACTACGTCCGAAAGGAACCGGATCCCGTATCCGCCGAGCGCGATGCCCAGTAGGAACGCCGTGAGCATGAGCGTGAATGCGTAGGTCGTGTTGCCCAGCAGGAAGACGAGCGAGCGTGTCCAGAATATTTCGTAAGCGAATGAGGCCAAGCCGGACAAGGCGAAGGCACACAGTACAAGCCGGTAGGTTCGTACGGTTCGGGAATCAACGGGTTGGGCCATGGTAGGAGGAGTTGCCGATTGGGATTTCGCGGCAGGGGAATTTGTCTGACCTGAACGGGTGGAGGCAAGCCATGCCAGTAGACCTACGACCAGGTTGCCGAAGACAGCCACATCGACGGCCCCGTGCAGGCCGAGGCGACTGATGAGATAGAACCCAGCCGCGAGGCTCCCGGCGACTGCTCCGACAGTATTAATGGCATACAGCGTTCCCAGTTCCTGTCCAACCCGGGACAGTCGTTTTAAGACAACTCGCGACAGGATCGGCAGTGTCGCGCCCATCAGGATCGTGGGGATGATAAGGAGTGTGAAAGCGATGAAAAAACGAACGAAGGCGAACGCCAGAGGTGACTCGCCAAAAGTCGCGTGCACCCAGACATAGACCGGGGTTATCCGGATTAAAAAGAATGAGGCGAGGAAAGCCGTGAGGCCGACTCCTATCTCGTACAGGGAGTAGAGCCGCAGAGGGTTTCGGCTCCGGTCGGCGTATTTTCCGAGTACATAGCTGCCGAGCGCAATACCCGTCATGAAGGCCGCAAGAACAGTCCCGACTGCGAGGACGCTCCTTCCGAAAATCAGCACCATCATGCGGGACCAGACGACTTCATATATCAGCCCACAGGCCCCCGAGATAAAAAATAAGACAAAAACAAACCAGTTCATGATCTCAAGACACCCCAATCTACCTCAATAAATATTAATAATGCGAGAGTTATATATATCATTTTTGCAATTTGCATTGCAAGTCAAAAATGCAATTTTCTGTTATTTTCGCAACAGATAATCCGGTCGACGGAAGTGTCCTAACGAACTTTTGCCCGATTGTCTGTTCAGCCCGATTTCAAAAATAATAATGAGAAAATGAATGCGCCATGTTCATATTGCTTACAGTATTTCTTCCTAGAAAGGCTTTCCAGCATGACAGGTTCGTCAAGCTACACCATGATTTCGGTTGCAATTCATGGCCGCTCACGTTACATTGTGTGGGCGCAAATGGTAAGTGACAAACGAGGTTATATATGGCATTAGTAAGTCTGCAAAACGTAAACGTGGGTTTCGGGGGGCCGCCTTTGCTTGAAGGGGTAGATCTTTCGATCGACCGTGGTGAGCGTGTCTGTCTCGTCGGCGGGAACGGTACCGGAAAGTCCACGATCATGCGGCTCATTACCAAAGAAGTGAAGCCCGATGGCGGAAAGATTGTCTATCAGCAGGGCGTGCGTATCACGCTCCTGATACAGGAGGTGCCGCATACCCTTCCGGGCAGTGTGTTCGACATTGTATCGAGCGCCTTCGGCGAGCAGGGAAAACTTCTTGCCGAGTATCATCACGCGAGCGGCAAGCTGGCCCATGACCACAGCAAGAAATTGATGGCCGAACTCGAAGAAATCCAACACAAGCTTGAAGCAGCAGGCGGGTGGCAGATGCAGCAGCGTGTCGAGACTATCCTCTCTCGCCTCACGCTTCCCGAGGATGCCGAGTTCTCCGGACTCTCGGGCGGCCTCAAACGGCGGGTCCTGCTTGCGAAGGCTTTAGCGGGCGAGCCAGACCTACTGCTCCTGGACGAGCCCACGAACCATCTGGATATCGACGCCATTGCCTGGCTTGAGGAGTTTCTGCTGGAGTTCAACGGGACGCTTCTCTTTGTGACCCATGACCGCATGCTGCTCCAGAAGCTGGCAACGCGGATCGTTGATCTCGACCGTGGACGGCTCACGAGCTGGCCCGGCAATTACCGGACCTACCTCGAACGAAAGCAGGCGTCGCTCGATGCAAAGGCTGTCGAGAACGCTAAGTTCGACAAAAAACTTGCCGCTGAAGAAGCTTGGATCAGGCAGGGCGTTAAGGCGCGCCGGACAAGAAACGAAGGCCGTGTACGCGCTCTCAAGGAACTCCGAAGGATCCGTGCAGCGCGGCGCGAAGCAATGGGAACAGTGCGCATGCAGGTGCAGGAATCGGATCGGACCGGCAAGCTCGTGATTGACGCGCAGAATGTAACGTACGGCTATGATGATCGGGCGGTCATCAGGAATTTTTCGACGACAATTATTTGCGGGGACAAGGTCGGCATCATCGGACCGAACGGGTCAGGCAAGACTACGCTGCTCAAGATTCTGCTCGGCGACCTAACTCCTCAAAATGGCTTAGTCAAGCACGGGACAAATCTCGAGATCGCATATCTCGATCAGCATCGGGCGCAGCTTAATGATGAAAAGACTGTTCAGGACAATGTGGCAAACGACGGCGACTACGTGACGCTTAACGGGAACAGGCGTCATGTGATCGGCTATCTTCAGGACTTCCTGTTCACCCCCGAGCGTGCACGCAGCCCAGTGAAGGTCCTTTCGGGCGGAGAACGGAACCGCCTCTTGCTTGCGAAGCTCTTTGCCAAACCCTCAAACGTCCTCGTACTCGACGAGCCTACGAATGACCTCGACATCGAAACCCTCGATCTGCTCGAAGAACTCCTGATGGACTATCCGGGCACAGTGCTCCTCGTGAGTCATGACCGTGCATTCATCAATAACGTCGTCACGAGTACGCTGGCGCTTGAAGGCAAGGGCATGGTGAATGAATATGTGGGCGGCTACGACGACTGGCTCCGCCAGAGCCTGCGGAAGAATGAGGCTGCCGCGGCACCGGCCAAGAAAGAAGAGAAAAAGGAAACGTCACGACCTCAAAGAGAGAAAGCACGCAAGCGCACTTTTAAAGAACAGAAGGAGCTCGAAGCTCTGCCGCAGCGCATTGAAAAACTCGAAACAGAACAGCGGCAGATCCTTGCGGCCATGGTTGACCCGGCTTTTTATCGTGAAAGCGGCAACAAAGTTTCTGAGTATAAAGCAAAGCTCGAAGCCTTGGAGATGGAACTGGCTGAGGCATACAGTCGGTGGGAGGAGCTGGACGCACTGAAGGTGTAACGTGCCAGGCGGTTGTCTCTCATTGTTTTAGAAGTGTTTTCCTCCCTTTGACAGAGATAGAGAACGACTCCTGCCGATGGTGATATCCATTCTTCAGAATGGCGGTATAAATTCCGTTAAACCCCGTCGGATTCGTCAAACGGAAAAAGCCGACAGCAACAAGCGTAAGAGCGTTTTGCTCATTCTCTACGGGTTTTCCCGGACCTTTTGTCTCTTCCGCTTCTCCGTTCAGGATCCTTGTAGTTTGGGTCATTGAATATTCTTCGATCTTCACCCGATCTTCGATTGCTCCAGGACCTGCGGTCTTTTCGAAGCAGATCGAAGAGGTGGACGAGCATCTCTTTCCTTCTTTCCAAAAGGATGCTCTTGTGTGCCGTTTCCGTGTGAATTTCCGCCGCCTGCAGCTCGAAGCGATAGTCTGTAATGAGTGAGATAAGGACCTGCCCGACCTGTGCAAAGAGGCCCCCATCCGCCTCGAGGATTTTGTTCTTTTTGCTCTTGATCTCAGCCGTCAGGATGTCAATCTTGTGAACAGTCTTCTTCGTATGATCCCGAATGACTTCGAACAACCCGGTCAGAGCTTGAACGTCTTCCCTCAGGAGAGCCGCCATCTCCCTCGAAAGCACGGCGACGTCTCGTTTTGCAGCCTCGAGTTGTTGCTTGGTGACCTGACCCTGGTGCAAGGCATCCTTGAGATTCTCTTTGAAGTGTGTTTTTATGTCTTCGATCAGCCTGTTCTCCTCGTCCCGGATGACTTCGGGGTCCGCGAGAATGCCGATAGCCGTTTTGCAAAGTTTTTCGATCTTGACCAGATTGTCCCTGATGTACAGCGCTATGTTGCTTAATTCTTCGGCTAACACCACCCAGCGTCCTTGAAGTGTTTCGAGCGCCTTTTTCCGTTCATCGACCATGCCTTGAAGTTTGGCCAGCTTGACCGACTCATCCCTCCTTTTCGGGTTGAGTCTGCTCATCTCTTCCCCGGCGGACCTAATGAACGCAGTCGGCTTTTTGAAATCAAGCGTTCGGAGCGAGTTCAAGTGATACTTGTACTGCTCCACCGTCGATTTGAGAACGCGGTTAAAGAAGTAAGAATAGCCGAGCGCGCCGTAGAACATTGTTTCCTGGAAATCATGCTCCATGTTTTGTCGCTGATGACGCTCAAACTCAGTCACATCTTCGAGCGACGCACTATACTTTGCCAGGTCGCTGCCGTGCAGTTCGCGTCGGCCTTCCCTTTTCGGGCTCTCAAGGAAAACTCGTAGCTCCTCTTGTGTCGGATAGAGCTCTTCGCTCGACCCGAAGCGAAGGCCGAATATTGATTTGTCTATTGTCATAGGAATAGCCGAAGTGGATACGATCTGCATGAATCATACAGAAATGCAAGTCCGGGGTCAAGAGGAGTGTTCAGATTGAACAGGAACTAAGGAAGACAGTTATTCGCAATGGAGACCAACAAGCGACAAGATGTTATTAATAAGCATAAACATGTGTTAATCCCTTTCATACTGTCTAAGATCTTTCCCGTTTGTGATCTTGTCCTGATATTGTGGAAAAACCTGGCTGGTCACTTAGTAACTAGGTCTTATTATTCTTCAGCAGGTCTTTGAGTGCAGCGAACGGTTTGTAGGTGGAGGGTGAATCGTTCCCGCTATCAGATTTTGTCCTGTTAAACGGCGTTTCGTTCAGATACTTCTGGTGCTCATTATCATGGCAGTAGAGACACAGCAACTCCCAGTTGCTGCCGTCCGACGGATTATTGTCATGGTTATGGTCCTTATGATGGACCGTGAGCTCTCGAAGTTTCTTGCCTGCAAACTCGCGACCGCACCGTGCGCATATCCAGGGGTACAACTTGAGCGCTTGTTCCCGGTAAGCTTTCTCCCGCCGCTCCCGTTCACGCCGGGCTTCGGCGATGATCCGATCAGCCCCCCTGTCAATCTCCGTCCGCGTCTTCTTCTGTGTCATGCTTGCACCCTCGTATGGGGAAGAAGTCTAAATTGATTCAAGGGTGTTGTCAATTAAAAGATGATAGATATGTTTACGCACCCGCACAAAGGACATCTCTTGATCTCGTCCCTGTATTAATTGAGAAGGCGTTTTGAGGAGATGTGCTTTTGTCCCAGCCCGTTCAGCAGGTGAAATCACCATTTATCCAGCGAATTTTACCATATTAAACAGGCACAAAGCAGCCCTCCGAATTAAAAAAGTTCAGTTTTTCAATGGGCTAAAAAGGTGGTATGCATAATGCAATTAAAATGGTTAAAAAGCAGTCACAGGCAGGTTTATTGGTCTATGGAAGAGCACTTGATTACAATGTCATCTGATGGGTATGAGAGGGATGTTCTCAATATCCTGATGGACAGCAACCTCTACTTCGAACTATCCCTGCAAGAGAGGCGTATGCTGTTAAAACATATTGTTGAGTCCTACCAGTCCCCGACGGCCGCACCCGGCAATTATCCGCGCTGCTAGATGTGGTAATAACGGTCAGTCAATTGGCGTACGACCGTACCTTGTGTTCGGATCCCCCAGAAAAATCCCCCGGCCGGTTCGACCAGCTTTAGGCTGCCTCCTGTTCATGTATTTTTCAGCAAAATATTTTTAGGTATACTTGACGTGATGAGACGCCGGAAGCTTTGTTGAATATTCCGTGCTGCAATTCAGCTTGCTGAAATAATCAATGATTTCCCGCTTCACGTCCCCGACTCCCGACACGTGATTTACCCGCTCCCTGAACTCAGCTCCTCCGGGCAATCCCTTCGTGTACCAGAAGAGATGTTTACGCATCTCGCGCACGCCGACATTCTCGCCGAGCATTGTTGTGACATCGTTCAAATGTCGCAGCATAACCGCTTCGCGCTCTTCCACGGTTGGGCCAAACGGGACGATGCCGGTCTTGAGATACTGCCTCGCCTCGCGGAATACCCAGGGATTGCCCTGAACCGCCCTGCCGATCATCACGCCGTCACAGCCGGTTTCGTCCATCATGCGCTTCACATCCGGTGCAGAACGAACATCCCCGTTCCCGATAACGGGAATACCGACGGAATCTTTTACAGCCCTGATCATGCTCCAATCCGCGCGGCCTGAGAAGCCCTGAATTTTCGTCCTGCCGTGCACGGTCACTGCCGCAATGCCGACGGATTCCGCAGCTCGAGCGAAGTCGACAGCCACGATGTTCTGCGAGTCCCAGCCCAGGCGGATCTTGACGGTCACGGG
>JBLMWN010000046.1:0-5681 GCA_050257255.1 Betaproteobacteria bacterium
CTCTTTCGATATGCTATACTCTATTGCATGATTCAGAGGAGCGATTCATGACGGTCAAGAAGGTCAAAAAAACCAAAAAGAAGGCCCCTGTGCACCACGGTGTGAGCCTGCTGACGGACCACGATATTTACCTCTTTAAACAGGGGAACCATTTCGGGCTCTACGAGAAGCTCGGCTCTCACGTAATGACCATTGACGGCGTGCAAGGCACGCTCTTCGCGGTCTGGGCGCCGAACGCGGCGAAGGTATCGGTGGTCGGTGATTTCAACGGATGGAGCAGGGACTCCCATCATCTTTCCGTGCGGCTTGACGGTTCGGGGATCTGGGAAGGGTTCATCCCCGGTATCGCTCAGGGAACGCTTTACAAGTACTACATCGTCTCGCGACAGAATGCTTACCAGGGCGAGAAAGGCGATCCCTTTGCGTTCTTCTGGGAAGTGCCGCCGAGGACCGCATCCGTGGTCTGGGACCTGCAATATGAATGGAACGACAGGGAGTGGATGAAGGGCAGGCATACGCGGAATTCCTTGCAGTCGCCCTTTTCCGTGTACGAGATGCACTTTGGCTCCTGGCGCAGGGCGCCGGAAGAGAACAATCGTTCGCTCACGTACCGGGAGATGGCCGCCTATCTCCCGGAATACCTCAAGGACTCGGGCTTCACGCACGTGGAGTTCATGCCCGTAATGGAGCATCCTTTTTATGGCTCCTGGGGTTACCAGGTAACGGGCTTTTTCGCGCCCACGAGCAGGTACGGTACTCCGCAGGACTTCATGGAGCTGATCGACCGTTTGCACCAGGAAGGGATCGGCGTGATCCTCGATTGGGTGCCGTCGCACTTCCCGAGCGACGCGCATGGGCTCGTGTATTTCGACGGGACGCACCTCTATGAACATGAAGACCCGAAGAAAGGGTTCCACCCCGAGTGGACGAGCCACATCTTCAACTACGGCCGCTACGAGGTGCACAACTTCCTGATCTCGAGCGCCCTTTTCTGGCTCGACAAGTACCACGCCGACGGTCTCCGGATCGACGCAGTGGCGTCCATGCTCTACCTCGATTATGCGCGCAAGGACGGCGAGTGGATCCCGAACCAGTATGGGGGGCGGGAGAACATCGATGCCATCGAGTTCCTCCGGAGCCTGAACCGCGAGGTGTACCGTGCATTCCCGGACGTCCAGGCCATTGCCGAGGAGTCCACGGCCTGGCCCATGGTCTCGCGGCCCGCGCACGTGGGCGGGCTCGGCTTCGGCATGAAGTGGAACATGGGATGGATGCACGACACCCTGGAATATTTCACGAAGGATCCTGTTTTCCGCAAGTACCATCACAACTGCATCACCTTCAGCATCTGGTACGCGTTCTTCGAGAATTTTATGCTGCCGTTGTCCCATGACGAGGTGGTGTACGGCAAGGGAGCGCTCGCGGGCAAGATGCCGGGCAGCGGGCTCCAGAAGATGGCGAACCTGCGGCTCCTCTTCGGGTACCAGTACACGCACCCGGGCAAGAAGCTTCTGTTCATGGGAGGCGAGATAGGCCAGTGGGCGGAGTGGAGCCATGAACAGAGTGTTGAATGGCACCTCCTGAAGTACCAGGCGCATTACGGCATTTGGCAATGGGTCAGGGACCTGAACAGGCTTTACCGCAGCGAGCCGGCGCTCTATGAGCTCGATTTCGAGAACGGCGGGTTCGAATGGGTGGACTTCAGCGACCAGGAGGCGAGCGTCATCAGCTACCTCAGGAAGGGGCGGTCAAGCCGCGATGTGGTCCTTGTGGTCTGCAACTTCACGCCCGTGCTGCGCATGGGCTACCGGGTAGGCGTTCCCGAAGGGGGGTTCTGGCGGGAGGTGCTGAACAGCGACGCCCGGGAATACGGAGGCGGCGGATTCGGGAATTACGGGGGGCTCGAAGCAGTTCCAGAGCCGTGCCACCACCGGAGCCATTCCCTGCTCGTGACCATCCCGCCGCTGGGAGTGGTGGTGTTCAAGAAATGACGTCGTTCACCGGAATAAAATGATAAAGGCGATTTCCGGATAGATTTCGGTACAGGACGCGTAAACCGTTCTATCACAGTTTAGATGAATGTCCTGAGCCAGACCTATGCTGAAATAAGCGCTCCTTCCCGTTAAAAAATACACACCGGCGCGTGCGCCGACCGTATCATTATCACGGTATCCGTCTATGTGGGTACGGCGGTAGAAAGCGCCGAGATATGGTTTGAGAGGAATGTCCGTGTTCAGCACGATCCCGATCCGGGGGCCCGCTTCGTATATGCGTGGAGAATTTCCGAACCATGCATCAGCATCAAGTCCGATCTCAATCCCGTCAGCCACAAAATAGCCGCCCCCGATCCCCGCGATGGTGTAGCTCTGATCGAAGGCGGTTGCTCCGCCCAGCAAAACCGAGAAGCGCGCCGTCCCTTTTATAAAGGGTGAGGAGCCTGTTCCGGATTCTGCATGCACGGCAACCGGCAATAATAGCAGAATCATGAGCGGCGCCAGGAGCAAGATCGGCATGCTGTCCGCGCCTGCGGGCCGGATCCGCTGTTTCGTGATCCTCATCATTTTTTCCTTCCGCCGCACCGTTTCTTCTGCCCTTCGGCCACCCACCTGGGGACCGGCTTCCCCTCAGCCCTCAGACGCTCTTCCATGCGTGCTGGGACATCCGGGGAGAGGGAGAACCCTCAGAGGGTGAACTTCTTCTTAAACCCGTGCCAGAGGTATGCTGCCGTCACTGCATAGATGGCAGCGATGACAGCAGCCAGGATCAGCACGAGCGTCACGTTCCCTCCTCGTTCGTCACCGCTTCGAAAATCATATTTTTTTAAATATAGTACATTTTCCGGTTATCCGCAATGTTCGCAGCACGAGAAACCGGAAACATCCGATTGACAGCGTTCCCCCGGTGTGTTATTCATAGATTCTTCCTGTTACTTGTCTCCGTGAAGGAGGGAATGATGACCTCACTAATTATTCAGAAGACCATACATTTGCCACTTCCGTCCGACGACGACCGGCGTGCCCATGATCAGCGAATTCAGGACACGCTCGGGGTCGGTCCGGTTCGCATTCCTCTAGCTGTTTTAAAGCGGATTCCCCCACTGGTGAAAGAGCATGCCCCTTTCCCGTGCATCATCGGTCGGATTGATAACGGATACAAACTCATCGATGTCGGTACAGCGCGTTCCTATTCCCTCGTTCTTGACCTGGGGACCACCAATCTCGTTACCCTGCTCTACGACAATATCACGCAGAGAGACGTGCTCACCCGCAGCCTCGAAAACCCCCAGATTGCCTATGGCAGCGATATTCTAACGCGCATGCACCATGCCATGACGAACCGGGGTGAAGAAGTCTCCCACTCGCTCATTGACGGCGTCAACAGCTTGATCGCTGTGCTCTGCAGCGAGGCTGGCATCGAGAGCCGCGACATCCATGCCATGACCGTCGCAGGGAACACCGTTATGACCCATTTTTTCCTGGGCCTCGACATCAGCACGATCCCCGTGGACCCCTTTGTCCCCATGGTCAGGATGCCGGGGTTCTTCTCGGCATCCGAACTGTCTCTCGACATAAACCCCGAGGCAATCGTGTACGTGTTTCCGAATGCCGGGAGCTACGTGGGCGGAGACATTACGGCCGGCATACTTGCATCAAGGATGGCCCTATCGGACAGGACATCGATCCTGATTGACGTGGGCACCAATGCAGAAGTCGTGATAGGGAACAGGGACTGGATGATCGTTGGTGCGGGCGCTGCAGGCCCGGCGCTCGAAGAAGGGATATGCCGCATCGGGAAACGCGCGAGAAAAGGGATTGTCTACGATATTGAGATCAAGGGACCGAATGTATCCTGCAAGACCTTTGATCAGGGAACGCCGGAAGGGATTTGCGGATCGGGCATGGTGAGCCTCCTCTATGAACTTTACCAGGCAGGGATGATCGACAAGAGCGGCGCCTTCATCGACGGCGAGCATATAACGACCATTGACGGCGAGAGGGCATTCTCAATTGCCTGTGACTGCAGCGACGCTTTGTATATTACCCAGGCCGAGATTCAGAACTTCATGAAGTCCAAGGCCGCCATGTTCACCCTGCTTCTGGTCCTGACCCGGTCCGTCGGCATTTCCTTCAGCGACATCGCGAACGTCTATGTCGCAGGCGCTCTCGGAACAGGCATCAACCCGATGAAGGCTGTCGGCATCGGCATGCTGCCGGCCTGGCCCGTGGAGATTGTGAAGCCCCTCGGCAACTCGTCCCTCGAGGGCGCACGCATGCTCCTGCTCGACGGCAATCTTGTTAACACGGTGAATTCAATTATTGAAAAGATCACCTACAAACATATGCACGATGACCCCGAGTTTATGAAAGAATTTCTAGGGGCAGTCTTCATCCCCCACACGAATCCGGAACTTCTGAAGGTCCGCTGATGGCTGGACGGACAGATAGATAGGGTGGAAAAAAGAAGCGCGCTCCCGGTCGCGAAGCGCGCTTACTATATCAGTTACGCAACCTGACGATGTTTCTCCAGCTCCTCGACATACGCTGTTTTTCCCGCCTCGAAGGCGTTCTTGACCGCTGATTTGCTTCCTTCATACAGTTCTTTGCCTCTGTCAATGGTTGAGGCAAGGGTTTCACGCGTGTCTGAGGCGATTTCCTTGATGTCCTTCCTCAGTTCTTTCCCTGATTTCGGCGCCAGCAAGAGCGCCACGCCGGCCCCTATGAGACCGCCAACTAAAAACGGAACCAGGATGGAGCCTTCCTTTTTGGTGTTTTCAAGTTCTTCCTTCATGACCATCACTCCCTTTCTCCTGTAGATTTTTTACCAGGGTCACGACCCCTGACTTGATGCCGGCCTTTAAACCGGCAATATTCGCCTCGACAGCGGAGCCGAGGTTGTTTCTCATATATCCGTAAAAATCCCGTATGCCTTTATCCAGGCTCGCAACTGTATTTGATATCTGCCTGACCTCTTCCGTGACGGCACCGACGTCACCGGTTATCTTCCGAATATTTTCAAGCGTGCCCCTGAGTTCGAGCAATGCTCCGTTCATGTTATCGTCCGTACGTTTGATGAAATCATTCACCGTCGCGCTCGTTCGTCTCAAACTCATGACATGTACAATAAAGAAGCCCGCATAAATGATAAACGCAATGACACCGACGCTCAAAATAATTTCTGTCATAATTTCTCCTTATTTCTAGTATACCACGGGTACGATGAAGCCTGTCTGGAAGGAAAACAACCATTTGTCCAAAGAACGCAAACACGATGGAGTGACGGGATGGATGGCAGAACCGGGAAGAGAAGGGGGATGGTTGAATCATTGGGGATTTGTATGCGACTATAGTCGTATCCGGCACCGGTATCCTGAGGGTTTGCCGGAGGCATGGAGGCATTCAGCGCTGTCCGTTGCGCGGACAAGAGGAGAAATTCTGCATATTGTTTTTTCACGTGAGCTATGGTATCGTGCGTAACGCAGTTCCCGAGAACTCCATCGCTACAGGACGGGTGATTTGAAAAAATCTCAGAACAGGAAAAACAGCGGTCTTTCGAGACGCCTTCACTTTCCTGAAGATGAAAAGCGTTTGCCCTGGCTGCCCATGCTTCTTGATGCCTATGCCATCGTTGACACCGGCGTATGGATTGCTGTCAGAAACGACGAGAAACGGCGGAAGGTGAAA
>JBLMWN010000047.1:0-3247 GCA_050257255.1 Betaproteobacteria bacterium
CTGATCTCAAAAAAAATGGCATGATTGAACGACTAGAAGATTGTGATTTCTCCCGTGCAATTCGTCTATTCGTGTAATTAGTATTATGGTTTATTACGTTAAGCTGTGCTATAAGCAGAAGCAAGGCAAGAATTATTGGACGGGACGAGAAAGGTTTCCTCTCGCCGATCATACCATCGTGCGCACGCTTTCGGTCTGGGCAACCGGAAGGCTTATTTTAAACGTGGCCCCTCCCCTGACGTTCCGTGCAATACCGATGCTTCCTCCATGATTTTCAATCAGCCGTTTCGAAATCGCCAGTCCCATTCCGGTTCCCTTCGGTTTTGTCGTGAAGAATGGCTGGAAAATCTTATTCATCAACGCGGCGTCTATTTCCCTGCCTGTGTTTGATATTTCAACCTGAACGGCATGAACCACAGCGTCAAACCGGGTTTTCATGCCCAAGATGCCGCCGTCCTGCATGGCGTCAACGGCGTTGAGGAGCAGGTTCATGAATACCTGTTTCAGTTGCATCGGGTCAGCCGTAATTATCGGAAGATGACTGTCGAAATCCTTCACAACGGAAATCTCTTGCGATGCATCCGGCGCGCGGGACGGGTTTTGCATCACCAGGTTTGCAACGGTGTTGAGAACTGCGTTCACATCTGTATCTTCGAATCGGGGACGGGATGGTCTGGCAAAATTGAGGAGATCCTTGATCAATAATTCTATTCGCTTGATCTCTCCGATCACTTGCACGAGAATGCCTTTGTCCTCTCCCGGCAGGTAGGGTGCCTTGGAGAATATCTCGATTGACGCCTTGATGCCGGCAAGAGGATTCTTGATTTCGTGGGCAAGTCCCGTCGCCAGTTCTCCCGTAGCCTTGAGCTGTTCAGTCCTTTGCAGGGTTTCCTCCGCCTGTTTCCGCTCGGTGATGTCGCGGTCAATCGCGAGAATATATTTATGGTCACTGAATTCAAACAAGCCGGCGCTTATCACAACGGGGAAAACCGTCCCGTCTTTTCTGACATGCTGAATCTCCATCTTGATCCACTCTCCGTTAAGGATGCTGTGAATCCGATCAGGCATATTGGCTGCCTCATCAGGGGTGTCAATGTCTCGTATGTTTAATTTCAGCAGTTCCTCATGAGAATAGCCGTGCATCGCTGCCGCTGCCTGATTGGCGGCCACGATGTCCCCCGCATTTTTGCCTTCGGCTTCCAAAACAAAAATGGCGTCTCCGGCGCTTTCGAAAAGCAGCCGGTAACGCTTCTCGCTCTCCTCGATTTTTTTTACCTGGTCTTTTAACGAACTCGCCATCATATTAAAACCGACCCCCAGTTCGCCGAACTCGTCCTTGAGCCCTTCGACCCGGTACTCGAGATTACCCGCCTTTAAATTTCTTGTTGCATCGAGAAGGGTCTGAATAGGCACGGTAACGCCCCGAATTGCCATGAAGGCCAAGGTCGCGATCAGCAAGGGTCCGGCAGCGATGACCATGATCAGGATGATTCTCGTCCGATGCACTTCCCGTAGGGCATCTTCGGTCCGTTCGCCCAGTTTCTTGTTGGTCATGGCGATCATCGTATTGACTTTGCCAATGAGCGAATCGGCGATAAGGTGGGCCTTTTCCTCCTCTACCCGATGACGTTTGGTCTCCGCATTCAGGATCAATGCCTTGCTGACGGCGTTACTATACTGGTCGATCTGATGTTGAAGGTCAAGGAGCCTCTCAAGCACGCTTTCGGAATGGTGGCAGTGAAAACAGGAGTTGATCGTATATGACATTTCGTCCACATGACCCTCGACCGCGTCGGCGCTCTCAGCACGTTGCGTATCCTGCGAATACAGATCTGCCTCTACTCTCTGAATGCTCAGCAGGAGGCTCTCCCTTAGTATTTCAACCCTATGGAACTTGATTATTTCGTCGAACCGTGACGCATTGGAATCGATCGATCGGACGAGGTAGATTCCCCCCAAGAGAAAGAGCAGATACACGACGCTCAGGACTATAATAATCTTCTTCTTCATAGCAAATGGGTATTCCCCTGGATACGAAAGTTCAGACCGTTCGTAGCCGTCACTATAAACTGCTGTACTTTGATGGCTATCATCATCCCGGGCCTCCGGGTCCTTTCCATGATCAGATGCGCAGGCACGAGTTTTTCGTTCGTTGAATCGTCAGGTTTTTGGGCATCGTAAATGAAAGTTGATGGACTATTCCCTGATGTAGGGCGGTAGAATAGCAGAATAATTGTACCGTGAATGTCACATACTGTCAACGGCCAAAAAAAGGGGGCAGGCCAAACAAATATGACCGTAAGTCGGAAAGGCACCTACAATGTCTAGTATTGCTTGACCAGAATCGTTCCTTTTCAGTACGTTATGCGGCCGTTATGATTCTCGACACGCGGGCAGGACGACTTTTTACGAGTTATCAAAAAAGAAATATCCAAAAATGATGGACCAAACTTAATCCAGGTTGGTCCGTAGTATATTTCTCCAGCGAGTTAATAATATTCATGGTGCACCCTGGCTTGGAGCGAAAATTTTGGTTCGAAAAAGCGTCTGCTATTTTCAAGCTGTTTGTTCTTATTGCTCTCAAATCTGCAATAATTGCTATAGCCAAGGAATTATTCGTTAAGAATTATTGACATTTACCGCCGGCAATGCTGAAATAGTAACAGGGAATGACAGAATGCTGATCATGACAGATCGACAAAGAGAGGAGCGGACCATGAAGACACAGGGCACGCCGGGAGTTCTCATGGGATCAATGGTCGGAGCATTGCTGACCGCAGCACTGATCGCCGTCTTTTACGCGGGATGGCGGCTGGCGGACCTGCCCTTCGTACCCTTTGACGTGTTCGACTGGACGACCCGCATACTGCCGGGAGCGTTTATCGAGTTTATTATCAGTGCCATGGTGGCTGTCATCCGCGGGCTGCATCTGGGTCCGACATCGGTAGCCGCCAAGATCATTGAGCAGGCGATGGGGATTGTCGGCCTGTTCATCACAGGCGTCGTTGCCGGCGCCGTTCTCTTCAGCGTACTGCGTGCGCTTCGCAACCGATACGCCTATGTGTCTGGCCTTATCCTTGGATTACTTGCTGCCATTCCCGCCGTACTCATCAGTTCTTTGCTCGGCAAGGCAGCCGTCGCCCCGCCGGTGGTCAGCGCGCTCTGGATCCTGTTTGTCTTTGCCTCCTGGGGGACGGCGTTCGGCTGGGCTTACCTCCAGATGTCCGCCATCAGCGCGCCCGTTGAA
>JBLMWN010000048.1:0-4601 GCA_050257255.1 Betaproteobacteria bacterium
CGGCTCTGAAGCACGAAGATCGGCCTCGCACCGCCCTGCTCCCTGGTGTACGTCACCTCCACTTCCTGCGGCAGACCGCCCATGGCCTGTTCGATCTCCCGCGCCAGTTCCCGGTGAAGCCGGTACAACTCAGGGTCCCGTTCTTCCAGGCTCTGCCGTCCGTCATGCGCTCGGTCCTTTGAAAGAGGGCGGTTCAACTGCTTCCCGTACACCAACTCGTCGCCGGTTGCGCGTTCCCTTGTCTCGCCGTAGATCTCCTCCGCATACGTAAAAGGATTCCGCGTGAAGAATACCGATGCTCCGGAACTCTCGCGATTACCGTAGACCATCTGCATCAGGGTCACGGCCGTGCCCCAGTGCTCGGATGTTTTCGTGGCCCTTCTGAACTGCGCTGCCCGGTCGCCGTACCATGATACATAAATAGCCCGGACAGCCTGCTGCAGCTGTTCGTAGACGTCATCGGGAATTGAGCGCCCTCTGGCAGCGAGTTCGGCACGGTAACGTTCAACGACCTCTTCAAGGTGACCGGCACCCAGTTCTTCCGGGTCACTGAGACCGAAGCCCTTCACTGCTTCGTTGAGGATAGTGTCGAAGATGGTGCCATCGAACCCCATGACCACCGCAGCGTAATGTTCGATGAATCTCCGATACGAATCCCAGGCAAGCCGCGGGTCGTTGGTCACGTTCATGAAGCCCCGGAGCGTCTTCTCGTTCATCCCGCAGTAAAGGACGGTTGAGAGAATGCCCGGCATGGACACATAGGATCCGCTTCTGACCGAGAGAAAGAGCGGATTCACCGCATCGCCGAAGTGCATGCCGGTCCTGTCTTCAATGGACTTCACGGCCTGCTTGAGCATGGGAATAAATTCCTCGTTGCCCGGCGGCCCTGTCCGGAACAGCTCGGTCAAACGCGCGGAAAACGCGACCCCGGCGGGTACGCGGAATCCCCTGTTCGCAAGATAGACTAGGTTCTTTGCCTTGTTGCCGAGCATCGGGGCGAGCCTCATCGCTTCCTGGTCGGTAAGGCGGTCGAGCTCAAAATACTGCTTGTCCTCCTCGGGCTGATCGCTGTGCAGCTCGTCATCGGCACCATGCTCCACGCGAGCCCGGAACGCGGTGAGGAGATGTTCGATGATCCTGTCCGATTCCACGAGCCCCGGCACGCTGCTGATGATGTCCCTGATGATGATGTCCGCTGCCTTGTTTGTAAAGTCAGGCCCGGACGGGTCCAGGTTCATGAGATATTCCGGCAGATCGTCCTTTGGAAACTGTTTGAGAATGTCCGTGAGAGGCCGGTGGAAGGTGTGGTTGATGAATTCCACAATTCCGGCAAGCTCCTTCTGCCACATCCTGAGAAGGTCGGCGGCCTGGGACAGAAAGAGCCTGCTCTGCGCACTGATCGCAACAAGCTCTTCCACCTGCCTGCTGCCGAGGCCGTGAAGTTTCAGCACTTCAGCGGCGACTGCGAGAGCATGAAGCCACGCCTCGGCCTCAACCGGAGAGAAATCCCGTCCTCGCCCCTCTATTCCTGAAATGATGTCCTCGAGGAGCACGCTGATTCCGGCGTCGTTCCTCATGAGCTCAGCCAGCGCGTCGAATTTCGGTTCATGATACGTGCCGAGCACCGAGGGAATACCGAAGGCGATGTGACGTTTGAAGTAGAGGGACTCCCGGGCGAGGGTCTTCTCCGGAGCCAGCACGGTTTTGCTGTGTTTCCGTATCTGCTCAAGACGCTCCGCAAGCGCCGCGCCGATGTCTTTGCGATCGAAATTCCTGCTCACGAGTGAATACTTCTTTACGATCTCCTGGTACAGCCTGCAGAGCAGCATGACCTTGGCGGGTATTTCCTCAAGCTGTCCGTCCCCGAGCCTCTTCTGAAATTCCTCTTCCGGAACATCGAGCAACCGTTCGACATGCAGCCCTGCGGCATCGAGAGTTCCGAGCGACTCCAGGAACGGCCTGATGACCGCGGAATACCGCACAAAGAGCTCGGGCTTTACATTGTCGTAGACGTCCCGGGGCACCGCGTCCCTCAGCAGACCTGGATCGTTCCACACCCATGAGGCCAGGACCTTCTCGATAAGCCGCACGTTGTAATTGCTGGCGTTTACGTGCACCTGTTTGCGGAGAAAATACAGCACCGGGTCATCACCCCACGAGTCGATCTCCGTGGAAAAATCGCGGATCCTGCTCACGGCGCCCACTTCGTTGTAATAGGCCGGCAATTTCCCCAGGAACAGGAAGTTGAGCAGAAAATCCTCACGCATCGCCTTTGAGTTCAGATAGGCCGAGATCCTGCGCTGGAAGAGGCGGTCGTCGGGAATGAACACGCCGCTTACAAAGAGGTTCGCGATCACGTGGACGAGGATGCTGCGAACGTGCCCACCGCCGAGTTGCAGGATGTCCAGGAACTTGATAAGCCGCTCAAGATGGAGCGGGTTCACGATCTCAGCCCAGGTCTCCGTCGATATCTCCCTCACCTTCGCCGTCGGTACGATGATCCGGCTCAGCATATCCCGGTATTGCGAGATGAGTCCATCGTTGTTGGAATGAAGGATGACTGCTGCGACCCTTGCGTTCATCCCGATCTCTTCTGTGATCGGCGGGCCTGCCCGGTCAACATCCGCTAGCAGCGACGCGCAGGCATCGCCTCTTCCGATGGAGATCAGTTTTTCCATCACCGCCGGCGCGTTCGCCGTGACAGTATCGAGCGCCCGTTTGGAGAGAGAGGGTAGAAGGGAAACCATCTCCGAGAGCGCCGGGGAAAAAGCGGCAGCCGTTTCGGCACTCATATGCCGGGCAGCTGCGTCAAAAAACGCATCGATCATCTTTCCGTCATCGATCGCGCCCGGGTCAAGACCAACGAGGAAGTCAAAGACCTCCTGATACGCCCCCGGTTCCCGGCTCTGTCCGGCATGGGCAAGTTTTTCGGACAGGGCCATTCTGCCCCCTGCACCGTAGCGCGCCAGAAGCCCGTACTCGCCGGGGGCCATCCGGTCCCGGAGGGCATCCAGGACGGCCTGACTCAGGGCCGGAAGAGCAGATAGCTTTTTCCGGAGCGACCCGAGGAGGCCGGCAAGGACGGGGCCGATGTCTGCAGCGGGAAAACGTTCATGGATCGATCGAAGAAGAGGCGCGGCCTGGCGCAGCTGTGAAGAAAGATCGATGGTCGATCCGGCGAGCTCGTTCAACCAGATACCGATTGCTGAACGGAGCCGGCTGACGTCCTCATCGCGCTCAAGGGGAAGGGCGGCGCAATCGAGAACGTTCGCAACAGGCTTGCTCGTGACGGCCAAATCTGCACGCTCGGCGGCTCTCACGGAGAAGCGGACCACTATCGGAAAGGCCTGGTAAAAAGCGCTCCGCGCCGACCAGAACGTGTCATACATAAAGCCGTGCATCAGCTCGGAGAAGGCGGCCCAGTCCTTTTTGGGGGAATGGATTTTGGTGATGATCTCTTCGGCTTTTTGCAAAAGACCGATCTTATCGCGCAGCGGAGCGGTGAGGAGCCTGAAATCCATGCCCTTGATTTCATCGGAAAGCTCCACTGCGGAGATGTAGAACCCGCCGACACGTTCTCTCTTCAATAAAAAAGTACCGATATGCCTCCCCTCTTGAAGAATGTCAACCTGGAGGTCTTTCGCCTGCATAACGCGCTCTCTTTCTGCCCTGAACTCGAAATACCCCTGTTCAAGCCCGGCGCGGACAAGCTGGACACCGCTCCGGATGAGCGATGCTTCGTAGTTCCCCGCGGGCAGGGAAAGGATCCGGCCTTTCAGCACAATCGTATCCCCCGCCTCGGTCATGCAGAAATCCTTGGCCACGAGCGAAGTCATGACTCCCTTGTACGCCGTGGAGAGCGTGCCGATCAGATAATCGAGGCTGCATATGTCGTTCGCAGTCTGCATAAGATTCGTCTTCTGCTTCAAGTGTAGCACCGGGAAGATCGGGAATCTTCGGTAACTTCAGATGCTGCGATTCTTTTCGCGCACCTTGGGCATGCCCGGCTTTTGGCGACGGTGAGGTCCGCCTCCGTCTATCCGGAGCTTCCCGCAGCGCTAGAGGACCGACAGTGCGGCAACTGGCAGGGGGGACTTCACTTCCTGATTACCAGGACGGGGATGTTCGTGTTTCTGTGGATCACGCCGTAGGCCACGCTTCCCAGGACGGCGGCCCTGAGGGCGCTTCGCCCGTGCGAACCCAGGACGATGAGATCCGCCTTCTCCTTCACCGCCTCTTTCACAATCTCCTCCGCGGCATGGCCCGTCCGAATGACCTTACGGGCTTGAACGCTCCTCTTCCTGCACTCGGCCGCCGCGACATCGAGGTAGTCAGAAGTCATCTGTTTGATAAGCTCCCTGGTCTCGATCATGATCTTTGCGGGGGTCCTTGTCGTAGACATGCCCCGCACTATGAAGCTAGAGACGTCCACTACGCCGAGCAGGGTAATTGATGTATCCCGGTCCACTTCTTTCGCAAGCCCAATAGCGTACGTCACCGCCTTGCCTGCCGCTTTGGATCCGTCGGTGGCTACCAGAATTTTCCTGATCATCATTCGCCTCTTTTCTGTCCGACCGGCTTCCGCGCCCTCTGCCACGCAA
>JBLMWN010000049.1:0-5166 GCA_050257255.1 Betaproteobacteria bacterium
TTGCTTACGATTTTAAAAAAAATCGCTACAAATGGAATACTAATTGCATTTTAATATAACTTATGGTATATTTTCCTGCTTTTCTTAAGTAATAAATAAGAGCCGTGGATATGCAGTGGCAGCGCCAAAATTACCACGAAAAAGCACGGGAAATTGAAACCATAAACACAATACAGAAAACCCAGAAAAAATCTTTTAGATAATATTCAAAAAACTCTGTGAGCTCTGTGGCCTGGATTTTTTCAAAAGAGTTTCTAATTTCTAATGACAATCTCTCTAATGACAATCAAACAAATATTTTCTCAATGCTCAGGTGATTGGTTTAACAAAGCGGGATATTATCAGATAGTGAAGGAGTTATGATGAGAAATAATGCAGCGCGGTTCATCTTATTAATACCGCTGGCTGTTTTGATTGCTGGAACGACAGCATGCGTATCGACATCGACGCATAAACTTCCCCTTATCGAGGGGAAGGAAGTCGTGGCAACGGTGAACGGCGATCCGATTATCCGGGAAGAGTACGAGCAGGAGATTTCGTCGCTGCATGCCAACATGTCCGGGGAGAAGGAAACCCTCGACCAGCTGATAGCCGGGAACAAGGCCGCTGAGAAGAAGGCGGGCCGGCTTGATTATGCAGGATTGCTGAAGCGCATGATCGACGCGAGGCTCATCGTGCAGGAAGCAAAACGAATCGGGCTGAATGAGCTGCCGGAGGTCAGGGAGGAGGTGGAGAACTACTCCCAAAAGGCACAGAGAACATTCCTCATGAATCAGGTTCTCAAAGACGTGAAACCCGATGAAAGTATGGTTGACGAGCTCTATAAAAAAGCCATCCACGAATGGAAGTTCAAATCCGTCATGTTCCCGAACGAGGATGACGCGAAGCACATGGAGGCAGAGATCAAGGCGGGCGGGAATTTTGATAATCTTGTGAGCAAGGCCGTTGCCAACAAAAAAGCACGGGAGAGCATGGACGAGGGATACTTAATAGGGAATGAACTCCTTCCCCAGATCTACGATGCCCTCCTTACGATGGAAACGGGTTCCGCAAGCCCCGTCATAAACGTACCCGGGGGATATGCGCTCGTGAAGCTGGAGGACGGCCGCGTAGAGGAGAGCCCGGAAAAGAGGAAATCAGCCGCCGAGGAAGCGCTCAGGCTGAAGAAGATGGCGGTGGCGCAGACATTCATCGAATCTCTGAAAAAGAATCTTGTCAAGACGGACACGGAACTCCTCGACAGCCTTGACTTTGAGACCGCCGACGATCCGTTCGAAAAGATGACGAAGGACGGACGTGTGATCGCCGAAATAACGGGCGACGGTCAGATAACGGTGTCTGACCTGGCCGGCGCAGTGCAGCGGAAATACTTTCACGGCGTTGAACGGGTGATAGGCAAAAAGGGACTGAATGCAAAAAAAATTCAGGTCATGGACGAGATGGTCGAGAAAAAAGCCCTTGGACAAGAGGCGCGGAACCAAGGCATCGACAAGACGTCTGCTTACACCGTCACGGTCAAGGTCTATGAGAATGCCCTCACCTTCGGCATGTTCCTGCAGAAGGTCGTTCTGCCTGAGATAAAGATCACGGAACCGGAGATCAAGGCATATTATGACGGCCACCGTTCCGATTACACGTCGCCCGAGCGGATGAAGCTGGACAGCGTTGTTTTCAAGAAGAGGAGCGACGCGGAGGAGGCCATGCGGAAACTCCGTGCAGGCGACCAGCTTTCCTGGATCAAGGAGAACGCAACAGGACAGGTACAGCTTGACAAGGACGATTCAGCGGTCCTGATTTTGGACGGACACGACGTTCTTAGCCCCGGGATGGCGGAAGGCCTCAAGAGCGCCCTCTCGGGTGCCAGTGCCGGCGATTTCAGGCTTTACGAGAGCCCGGAAGGGTATTTCTATGCCATATCCGTCGTGGCCGTGTATCCTTCAGTGACGCAGGACTATGCAGCGGTCAGACAGCTGATTGCAAAGCAACTCTACAATGAACATGTACAGGCCGCAGTCGCCGGCTGGGTTGAAAAACTCAGAAACGTGGCCGCGGTGAATGTGTATCTGAAGGATTAACAGACCGCAATCATGGAGATAGGATGATTCCACTCATGAAAAACCGTACCGCTACAGTTGCCGTCGGGGTGATGCTCATTGTCCTTGCCGGATTGGCCCTCCTGGCCTCATGCGCTCCCCAGCTCAAAAGACAGACATTCACGCGGAAGGATTGTCTGGACTGCCACACTAAATTTGAGCAAAAATATTTTTCGATGAAGCACGTGCATCCGGTGGCGAAGGAAAAGAAATGCGAGGATTGCCACCTCCGTCACGGGATCGTGCCCAAGCTCATTCTCAAGGATATCGGCAACCAGGTCTGCTACGCCTGCCACAGCAAAGAGAATCTTGGCATGACCAAGGCCCATATCCACACCCCGCTGAAAAAAGGGCAATGCGCGCTCTGCCACAATCCGCACGCGAGCGAGGCCGATCATCTGCTCAAAGCGGAAGGCAACGACCTCTGCTATCAGTGCCATGCAAAGGAGCAGTTCGAAAAGAAGGTGATCCACAAACCGCTTCAGACCAGTGGCTGCCGAGTATGTCACGTTTCTCACGGTTCCGACCAGACAAATCTCTTGAAAAATACCGATCCTCAACTTTGTCTCTCGTGCCATGACAGCGAGAAAGAATCCTTCAAGAAAGCACATGGCGGATATCCTGTTCGCACCAAGCCCTGTGCCACGTGCCATAATCCCCATTCTTCAACGCAGGCCAAGCTCCTCAAGACAAGCGCACACAACCCTATGGCTTCCGCGTCCTGCGATTCGTGCCACAACGCCGCTGCATCCGATAAACCCTTCGGTACGGTCCGGAGCGGAGAAGAACTCTGCAATCAGTGCCACGATAAGGCCGGGCTCAAGGCCGGCGGCGATGTCGAACACGTGCCTTTCCAGGGCGGCATGTGTCTTTCCTGCCATAATCCTCATGATTCGGAGAATGCGAAGCTCCTCGTCGGCGCTGGCAACAGCGTGTGCTTCAGCTGCCATCCCGACAAAGAGGGAAAGGCCCCCGTCTCACACGCCGCGGTTACCGGCGGAAAAGGATGCCTGTCTTGCCATGCCCCCCATGCGGCCAAGAACCAGAAACTGCTGCTGGCAAAGGACGGCGAGCTCTGTTTTTCATGTCATGCAAAGACGAAAGAAGCGCTCAAGAGCAAGAATCCCCACATGCCCTTTAACCAACAAATGTGCACCTCCTGTCATAATCCCCATGGTTCGAGTGTCAAGGGCATTCTGAAAGACAGGATGGATACGGTCTGTTACTCCTGTCATTCCGACGCGGAAATAAACTTTGCAAGGAATTATACTCATCAGCCCGTTGTAAACGCCCAGTGTAATGCATGCCATAATCCCCATGGTTCCGACATTCCGAAGATTCTGAAGGCTTCCGGTTCCGATCTCTGCAAGCAGTGTCACGCAGACTTCATGAAAGAGGAAGCCAAAGGGGTCAACCATGTGCCGTTCACGGGGGGCGAGTGCCTCACCTGCCATGATCCGCATGGAAGCAACGTCGGCGGCATGATCGTGAAAAAACAGGACGTGCTTTGTTTTACCTGCCACGCGAACTTGGAGAAAGGGGTCAAGAGCGGCGCAAGCAAGCACTCACCAGTAATGAACGGAGAGTGCACAAAGTGCCACAGCCCGCATAAGGCGAAATTGAAGGGCCTTCTTTTGGCGAAGAGTCCGGACCTCTGCCTGACCTGCCACAAGGACATGAAGGAGAGGATGGGGAAGGAAAACGTACATTCACCGGCCGAAGGGGACTGTCTCACGTGCCACATGCCCCATTTCTCTTCCCAGCCTTCTCTGAACGTCCAACCGGTCCCGGAATTATGCGGCAACTGTCATGATTTCGCCCGTCCCTCGTTCGTGAATGCCCATATCGGAATCGATCCGAAGCAGACGGATTGCAGGCTTTGCCACAATCCTCATACGTCCAAGGACCCGAAATTCTTCAAGGAAGTAATGCACCCGCCCTTTGCGGCGCGTTCCTGCGAGACATGCCATATTGTGAACAAGCAATGAAAAGGATAAAGTCGAATATGAAAACCAGGATCTTATTAACACTGCTGGTCATCACCTGTTCACTGACGGTCGCCGTCATCCGCTCGGATGCGCAGGACAAGTTCAAGCTGAAGCCGGGGGCCCAGGGAAAAATTTGCCTGAGCTGTCATACGGCATTCTCGGAAAAGCTTAAAAATGCCTTTGTGCATACGCCGTTGAAACGGGGCGAATGCATCGGATGCCACAGCCCGCATACTTCATCACACGGAAAACTTCTGGCTTCCGACACCAACACTATCTGCTCCACGTGCCATGATGCGGTGATACCCGAAAAGGCGAAGAGCAGCCACAAGGTCGTTGCCGAGGGAGGTTGCGTCAAATGCCATGATCCCCATGCCTCGGCCAACAAATTCAATCTCAAGCTCGCCGGCAACAAACTCTGCGTCGAGTGCCATAAGGAGCTGGGAGAGGCGATAGATAAGGCGAAACGCAAACACAAACCCGTGACCTCAGGATGCCTGAATTGTCACGATCCCCACGGATCCACCGCGGCACCTCAGCTCCTCAAGAAGGATGTCCCCGGCCTCTGCAAGGACTGCCATCAGACTGACAAGCCGTTTTTCCGGACGGTCCATCAGAATTACCCTGTTGCCAATTCCCGCTGCACGATGTGCCATAATCCCCACGGCTCAGCGCGGAGCGCCATGCTCTATGACACCGTCCACGTCCCGGTTGCTAATAAGATGTGCAACCAGTGTCATGAAGAGCCCACGTCAGCTACGCCGTTCAAGACCAAGAAGGCCGGCTTTGAGCTCTGCCGCGGATGCCACTATGACATGGTCAATGCGGCATTGTCTAAAAACCGGATTCACTGGCCGGTGGTAGATCGTCGGGGCTGTCTCAACTGTCACAACCCTCATGCTTCAAAGAAGCCGGCACTCCTGAACCGGGATTCGATGACGAGCCTCTGCGGGAGTTGTCACAAGGACACGATCACGAGGCAGGAAAAGGCCCTTTCCAAGCACAATCCCGTCCAAGGAGGGATGTGCACGACCTGCCACTCCCCGCATGCATCCGACATGGCCCTGCTGCTGAACCAGGGGGTG
>JBLMWN010000050.1:0-17505 GCA_050257255.1 Betaproteobacteria bacterium
ATCCGGCTTCTTGAAACTAACGAGTTCCGCTATTGATTAACTAACATGTATCACCAACCTTTCCTTATCCGCGTTATCGTAGGGCGGACCGAGTTTCAATATTGCTAATATCAGCAACTAATACTGATACAAGTATAACGCTCTTAGTACTAAAAATTGCCTTATTTCGACATTTATTATTCTCTAATACTTAAGATCTCTCAACAACAATTGCAGGACATCTTAGGGGCTTTACTGTTGGGTCTGCGCGGGGTCAGGCCAAGGGAGTTAGGTTTTACTTTTCTGCTTAAGGCACCGGGACCAAGAGGGTAGGGCTGCTCTTTTGTAATCACTTACCATCGCGGAAACTCAAAGAAAATATTAGGGGACGTTGGAAAATATTAGGGGACGTTGTTTCTAAGGTTGCTTTACTCCATCTGATCAGCGAAGACCTAAAAAAAAGCATAGATACAAAACAACGTCCCCAAAGACATCCCTAAATTTCGGAGGTACAGGCTATAAACCTGAAACTTTCGCCAAATCTCCGTACTCATCGTTGAAGAAGCGGAATTCTGGTCTACCAATTACGCCTCCCTTCTCCATTACATCTCGCAAGAAGGGCGACTCATAGTAAGCTTTTGCCCGTGCTATATCTTTGACTTCGAGCAGGAGTATGACTTCATTGCGGTCATCAACACCCCGCAGGACATACTTCTCGGTAATTCCCGCTTCCCGGCGTTTCATCTTAACCGAGTCGAAACTTTCCTTCCACGTTGTAAAATCTTTTACTCTCCCTTTAAATAGTGAATATGTCATGGCTACTCTCCTCTTCAAATTTCAGTATTGGCATTTTTGCCTGAAATAATTTTAGAACGCAAATTCATATGTGTCAATCCGACTTTAGTCTGGCTCATCTCAGATATTTGTTATCCTGTTTTGGAGAAAAGGAAGCACCCGAAGTATAGCTCCGGATCATCAAGCTGTCTACAGGGCAATACAACAGCCCCTGACCCCGATCGATCCCCCTTGGTCTGTAAGCCATGCCTTCCCGTACCTGTTATAATTGAATGCATGGAACCATCGTCAAGCGAGAGGGAGTAATGATTCTGAGGACGTTGTTTCTCACTGTGTTTTTCTCCTGACAGGGTATTCACGGGGCAAATACGATGACATCGCAAAACAACGTTGTGTTCTTGTTCGACGTTGACAATACGCTGCTTGACAACGATTACGTGGAAAATGACCTCAGGCGCCATATCGAACGCGAGTTTGGAGCTGAAACCAGAGACCGGTATTTTGCCATCTTGGAAGAGCTGCGCTCCGAACTCGGCTATGCGGACTACCTGGGGGCCTTGCAGCGCTATCGGCTCGAGGACCTGTGCAATCCGAGATTATTGATGATGTCTTCGTTCCTGGTGGATTATCCCTTTGCCGACCGGGTGTATCCGGGTTCACTCGCCGTTCTTAAGCACGTCAGCACGTGGGGACCAACCGTAATCCTGTCCGATGGCGACGTCATTTTCCAGCCGCGTAAAGTACAACGATCGGGGCTGTGGGGAGCGGTCGACGGCCGCGTTCTTATTTATATCCACAAAGAAAAGATGCTGGCTGATGTCGAACGGCTCTATCCGGCCCGGCATTATGTCATGGTGGACGACAAGCTGCGCATTCTTAACGCAATGAAAGAGATCTGGGGCGACGGGCTGACGACGGTCTTCCCGCGGCAGGGGCATTATGCGCTCGATCCGGGAAACATAGCCGCTTATCCGCCGGCTGACATCACCCTTGAACATATCGGCGACCTTGTCAATTATCATTTGGCTTCGTTTATCGGCGCGACTGCGGGGCAATGAAAAATCGGGTGGCATACCCACGGCCGTCATTAAGGAGCTCCCTATGAACGTAAGTGCACTCGCCGGCAAACCCGCAGAACCATCGATACTGGTCAACGTGCCTAAGCTCGTCACGGCCTACTACACGGATGCGCCTGACCCTGAAGTGCCTGTGCAACGGGTTGTGTTCGGCACCTCAGGACATCGCGGCTCCTCTCTCGAAAAGACTTTCAATGAGTGGCATATCCTTGCCATCACTCAGGCCATTTGTCTGTACCGCAAGAAGGAGAAGATAGAGGGTCCTCTCTTTCTCGGAATAGACACGCACGCGCTCTCCATACCGGCCTTTGCCAGCGCGCTTGAGGTGCTGGCGGCCAACAAGATGGATGTCATGATAGCGGAGAGGGACGAATATACACCGACCCCTGTAGTCTCCCACGCGATTCTCACTTACAACCGCGGTCGCAGGACAGGACTTGCCGACGGCATCGTGATCACCCCCTCGCATAATCCGCCTGACAGCGGCGGTTTCAAATACAACCCTCCGAACGGCGGGCCGGCTGAACCCTACGTTACAAGCTGGATCGAGGCGAAGGCGAATGAGTTAATCAAGGACAGCCTGACGGATGTGAAAAGGGTTCCTTTCGAGAAAGCGCTTCGCGCAGACACCACACACCGTCATGACTATCTCAGCGCTTATGTAAACGACCTGGGTAACGTGATCGACATGGAGGCCATTCGCGGCGCAAAGATCAGCCTGGGCGTGGACCCGCTCGGCGGCGCCGGGGTTCACTACTGGGGGCCCATTACCGGGCGTTACGGCTTGAATCTCACGGTCGTTAATGACGCCGTCGATCCGACGTTTCGTTTCATGACGGTTGATTGGGACGGCAAGATCCGAATGGATCCCTCCTCACCCTATGCGATGCAGCGACTGATCGGCCCGAAGGACCGTTTCGATATCGCCTTCGCCAGCGACACCGACGCCGATCGGCACGGGATCGTCACGAGGAGCACTGGTCTGCTTCCGCCCAATCACTACCTTTCTGTCGCCGTCTTTTACCTCTTTCAGCACCGGCTGAAATGGCCCAAGGAGGCGGCAGTGGGCAAGACCGTGGTGAGCAGCCAGATGATCGATCGCGTAACTGCGAAACTCGGCCGGAAGCTCTACGAGGTGCCGGTCGGATTCAAGTGGTTCGTTGATGGTCTGCTCGCCGGTTCCCTTGGCTTCGGCGGAGAGGAGAGCGCGGGTGCGTCTTTCCTCCGTCTCGATGGCACTGTTTGGACGACGGACAAAGACGGGATCGTCCCTGCCCTGCTTTCTGCGGAGATCACCGCACGGATGGGCCGCGACCCCGGTGAGATCTATCGTGGACTCACCAGCGAGCTCGGCGAGCCTGTCTACGACCGGGTCGAGGCGCCTGCCACTCCGGAGCAGAAAGAGGCGCTGAAAAGACTCTCGCCGAACCAGATTAAAGCCACCGATCTGGCAGGGGAGAAGATCGAGACCATCCTCTCTCATGCGCCGGGCAACAACGAGCCCATCGGTGGACTGAAAGTCACTGCAAAGAGCGGATGGTTCGCTGCGCGGCCGTCAGGCACTGAAGATATCTACAAGATCTATGCGGAGAGCTTCCGTGGAGAGGACCACCTGCACCGCATCCTGGAGGAAGCGCAGGTGATAATCAACACTGCTTTTACGGCGGTACATTAATGATCCGTCTTCACACGCCTGGCATGGGAGCGTGAAGATGCAGTGTCACGAGAGAAAATAGGGAAGACAACCACGATGTCCTTCCGGGACAAATCAGAGGAGAGAGACCATGGGCAAACAAAAAAGAGTGAGTAGTCCGATCTACGCTTTATTCCCCGCCGAGATCGAGGGATTCGATTCCCTGGCCGAGTTGGCGCTGGACATGCACTGGTATTGGAATCATTCTGCCGACGAAGTGTGGAAACAGCTTGATCCTGAGCTGTGGGAGCTCACGTATAACCCCTGGGTCGTCCTGCAAACGGTTTCGCGCGATCATCTCCGCCGCGTGTTGGCCGATACCGCCTTCCGCAAAAAGGTGGAGGACCTCTTGCGAGGCAGCCATGAAGCTGCGGAGGCGTCCGCATGGTTTCAGCAAAATTACGCGCAGACGCCGCTCACCGCGGTCGCGTATTTCAGCATGGAGTTCATGTTGAGCGAAGCCCTCCCCATCTATTCGGGCGGGCTTGGCAATGTGGCCGGCGACCAACTCAAAACCTCAAGCGATCTGGGCGTGCCGGTCGTCGGCGTGGGCCTGCTCTACCAACAAGGCTATTTTCGTCAGGTAATAGACACGGATGGAGCGCAACAGGCCCTCTTCCCGTACAACGATCCCGGTCAATTACCGATCACGCCTGTGCGCGAACCGAATGGTGAGTGGCTGAGGCTGGAATTTGCGCTGCCCGGTTACTCTGTCTGGCTGCGCGCCTGGCAGGTTCAGGTCGGCCGGGTGAAGCTGTACTTGCTCGACAGCAATGACCCGGCGAACTTCCCGACCCGCCGGGGGATTACCAGTGAGCTGTACGGAGGCACCCCGGAACTGCGTCTCAATCAAGAGCTGGTTCTCGGGATCGGTGGATGGCGCCTGCTCAAGGCTCTCGGCATTAAGCCCGAAGTCTGCCATTTGAACGAAGGGCACGCCGCGTTCGCTGTATTAGAGCGCGCCCGGACCTTTATGGAGGAGACAGGGCAGCCCTTCGAAGTCGCGCTGACCGCCACTCGAGCTGGCAACCTCTTTACCACACACACGGCGGTAGCCGCAGGTTTTGACCGCTTCGCCCCCGCACTCATCGAACAATACCTCGGTTCGTACGCCCGGAACAAGCTCGGCATCTCGCTCAACGATTTGCTGGCCTTGGGCCGCCAGAACCCGAGAGACTCTTTTGAACCCTTCAATATGGCGTACCTGGCGGTACGAGGGAGCGGGGCGGTCAATGGAGTAAGCCGCCTGCACGGGCAGGTGAGCCGGCATCTCTTTGGGCCTCTTTATCCGCACTGGCCGCAAATCGAAGTGCCTGTCGGATACGTTACGAACGGCGTCCACATGTCAAGCTGGGATTCGGAAGAGGCCGACGCTCTATGGACCCAGTCATGCGGAAAGAGCCGTTGGCATGGAACGCTGGAAACCCTGGAAGAGGACATGCGCAGGCTTCCTGACGCCAGGCTCTGGGAATGTCGCGCATCCGCTCGGGAGTCTCTGATCGAATATGTGCGCGGACGGCTTTCCCGACAACTGGAAGCCTCGGGGGCATCTTCCGAGGAAGTTGAGGGTGCGAAGCATTTTTTTGACCCCAACGCGTTGACGTTGGGTTTTGCACGCCGCTTTGCCACCTACAAGAGACCAAACCTGCTGCTCCACGATCCTGAGAGGCTTCTTCGTATCCTCACCGATCCTCAGCGTCCCGCGCAACTCATCATTGCAGGTAAGGCCCATCCGGCAGACCAGGCGGGGCAGGCCCTGATCCAGGAATGGACGCATTTCATCCGGCAAACCGCGGCGCGCAACCATGTGATCTTTCTGAGCGATTACGATATGCTTCTGACAGGACAACTGGTGCAGGGGGTGGATGTCTGGCTCAATACACCGCGACGGCCCTGGGAAGCCTGCGGGACGAGCGGCATGAAAGTGCTCGTCAACGGAGGCATCAACCTTTCGGAGTTGGACGGATGGTGGGCTGAAGCCTACACCCCTGAAGTGGGGTGGGCGTTGGGCGATGGGAAGGAACACGGCGATGATCCGGCCTGGGATGCTGTTGAAGCCGAGGCGCTCTATGCGCTGCTCGAAAAAGAAGTAATTCCAGAGTTTTATCACCGGGACCCAAACGGCATTCCCGTGGCCTGGGTGGCGCGAATCCGTGAGAGCATGGCGCGACTGACACCGCGCTTTTCCTCCAATCGCGCTGTGCGGGAATACACCGAGCAGTACTATATTCCCGCTGCGACTGCGTACCGCGAGCGCGCTTCAGATAAGGGGGCAATGAGCGTGAGGGTGGTGGATTGGCGGCGTGCCCTGCAGGAGAACTGGCCGCATCTACGCTTCGGGGAAGTGAAGGTTGCGCGTGACGGTGAAAACCACCTCTATGAGGTTCAGGTTTATCTCAATGGTCTCGACCCTGACGCAGTGCTTGTAGAACTATACGCCGACGGAATGAACGGCGGCGACTCGGTACGCCAAGAGATGACCCGTGGTCAGCAACTCGCGGGCGCGCAGAATGGCTACATCTATAGCTCGAGTGTCCCAGCAACTCGTCCGGTCACGGACTATACGGTCCGGGTAATACCACACTTTTCAGGTGTAGCGATTCCTCTCGAAGCCACACAAATCCTGTGGCAGAGGTGAGCCGGAGGTTGGGGATCAGAGGGGGGGAGGCTTAGGAAATTAGTTATTAACCGTTCCCATCCCCTCTGGTCAGCTCTGATTATTCCACGGAAGCCCCGGGTAGAATTCGAGGGCGCGTCTTACCAGGTCATTGCCCGTGGGAACCAGAAGCAAAAGATCCTTAAGTCGTGGCCGATCTGTTTCATGAACGCGTTATTGTCCCAGAACAGCCGCTCGTGGTCCATCACGCCGTCTTTCCAGTGACCGCTCGTTACCATGTTCAAGGTGAACGGCTTCCCCGTTCTGCGATCGCAGTATAATTTCTGTAGAAGCGGGTTCCGTCGCACCGGGAGGTAGCCGTGAGCAAAGCACGGATGGAGGCGTTCAGCGATGGCGTGATCGCCATTCTCATCACCATCATGGTACTGGAGTTGAAAGCGCCGCAGGGGACCGATGCGACGACGCTCCTCCCGCTCGTACCGGCATTTTTAAGTTATGTCCTGAGCTTTGTTTTTCTCGGTATTTACTGGAACAACCACCATCACCTGCTCCAGGCGATCAAACAGGTTGATGGCCGCGTTCTGTGGGCCAACCTCCACCTGCTGTTCTGGCTGTCGCTTTTTCCCTTTGTCACCGCATGGGTGGGGGAGAACCGGTTTGCCACGGAACCGGTTGCCCTCTACGGCGTGGTGATGCTCGGCGCGGCCATTGCGTATTTCATCCTCACCCGGACGCTGATTGCGCTCCATGGAAGGGATTCCGTTTTGGCAAGTGCCCTGGGAAAGGATTTCAAAGGCAAGGTATCGGTGGTGCTTTATGTCCTGGCGATTCCTCTTGCCTTTGCGAACGCCTGGTTCTCTTGCGCGATCTACGTTGCGGTCGCGATTATGTGGCTCATCCCCGACCGCCGTATTGAGAAAATCGTCTCCCGGTAAATGGCGCCGAGCCGGGAAAAAAGAAAATGCGAGGTCAGCTGTCGGTGCAATCCCCTTACCGGTTCCGGCCCCTGATCCGCAGGGCGATCCTTCCGAGGACGTGTCCTTCCTGGAGCCGTTCGTGCGCTTTCGCCGCCTCGGCGAGCGGAAACTCCGCTGCGATGGGCACCTTGAGCCGGGCCTCAATTGCCGCCTGCTCCAGGCGTTCGAATGCGCGCGTGTGGGTCTCTGCATTGTACGAGAGCATCTGGACGATCCTTCTCTTTTTGGGCTCGGGCCACACGCCGTTAGGATAGGCGATCCGTCCCTTGGGTTTTACGAGATCGAGACAGGCCTCCAAGATGTCGCTTCCCGCGAGCACCAGTGCGGCGTCGATTCCCCCCGGTGCAAGGGCCTTGAGCCGCTCTACTGCGTCTGCTGCCCGGGCGTCGAAGATCCCGTCGGCACCGAGCTTCTTTGCGAGTGCCGCGGCACCGCCGCCTGTTGCCGTGGCAAGGACGCGGGCGTGTTTACGCTTTGCGAACTGGATCGCCAGCGTGCCTACTCCTCCGGTCGCGCCGAAGATCAGCACGGTTTCGCCCCTGTGAACGCGGAGCGCATCGTCGATCCCTTGGAGCGCGGTCAGCCCCGTGGTGAGCCCCGCGGCCGCTTCCAGGAAATCGAGCCGCCGGGGTATCGTGCCTGCATTCTCGACATTCACGGCTGCGTACTCCGCGTAGAACCCACCCTTCGGATTTTTGTAATCAGCGGCCCAGACCCGGTCCCCGATGTCGAAGCGCCTCACGTGCGGCCCCCGGGCGACCACGACTCCCGCACCGTCCGTTCCCAGCACGAGCGGGAACCTGGGACGGCTGAAAGGCCGCCAGGATCCGTCGCGCACGGCATCATCCCACGAGCCCACCCCTGCCGCGTGGAGTTCGATCAATACTTCGCCCGGACCGGGCAGCGGCACCGGCAGCGTATGCATGGTAAGGACGTTCGGCGGCCCAAACGCCTCCAGGGCAACGGCGTTCATGGCTGCCGGGATTGCCTTCATTTGGAGCGCCGAAGGCGTTGAGCGCGTCGGTTTTATTGTTGTTGTCGGCATGTCAATGCCCCCTTTCCTGATTCTGCTTTTCGGGACCATCTCAACTTTATTATGGAAGAAGACGGCTTCGGAGTCAATGCGTCGAAAGAATGATTCCCCCGCCCTCTTCAATGAGAGTATTTCCCTGACGCACATCTCTTCATAGCAACTTCTATCTTCGTACGAAGCCCTCGTTAAATGCGGTAATAACTTTGACACCGCAAGATCTTGCAGCATTCATCAACCTCCCGTTCACTTGTCTGCGTATCCGGTTACTTTCGTATGATCCAGCAGCCGTCATTTATTTTCGGGAAATTATGTTATGCTATATTTAAAAAGTCTTTTCACCCGACTTGTTCGAGATCGTGGTTCCGAATAGTAACAACGTGCAGTTGGAAATCGCTTTTTTTGCAATGCAGCTGCCTTACGATATCACGACGGTCATCATCGCTGTTTCACATCATCCGAGGAGGTGTCACCATGAGAATTGCAAAATGTATGTTGAGCGTGATCGTAGTACTTGCTGTTTCCGGAAGCGTTTATGCATCTGATGAGCTTCTTTCGCGCGCGCAAGGAATGTTCAAGCCGGTGCCTGCAAAGCCGCCAGTGATCGCCGGCAACCCGGCGACTCCGGAAAAGGTGCTTCTGGGAAAGGTGCTCTATTTCGACCCGAGACTCTCTGCGAGCGGCCTGATCAGCTGCAACACCTGCCACAACGTGGGCATGGGCGGCGTGGATTATCAGGAGACGTCCATCGGTCACAGGTGGCAGAAAGGACCGCGCAATGCGCCCACGGTGCTGAACTCGGTTTTCAATATGGCACAGTTCTGGGACGGAAGGGCGGCCGACCTGGAGCAGCAGGCCAAGGGGCCGGTTCAGGCCTCCGTGGAGATGAACAATACACCGGCGAGGACCGTAGAGACCATCAAAAGCATGCCCGAGTACGCCACGCTGTTCAAAAAGGCTTTTCCTGATGAGAAAGACCCTGTAACGTTTGAAAATATGGCGAGAGCAATTGCCGTTTTCGAGGCTACGCTTATCACTCCCCGGTCGGCGTTCGATCAGTACCTGGGCGGCAAGGAAAGCGCACTGACCACTTCCGAAAAGGAAGGCCTCAGGATCTTCATGGACAAGGGCTGCGCGGCCTGCCATGGCGGCGTGAACATGGGCGGCAGCGCCTATTTCCCCTTCGGCGTGATTGCAAAGCCCGCTGCGGAGATCATGTCAGGCGACCAGGGAAGGTTCAAGGTGACCGGTGTGAAGTCGGACGAATACCTTTTCAAAGCGCCTTCCCTCCGGAACATCGTCCTCACGTCGCCTTACTTCCACTCAGGCAAGGTGTGGAGCCTCAAAGAGGCAGTTGCCATCATGGGGAATGCACAGCTCGGCATCACTCTGAACGAGCGGGAAGTCGACCGCATTGAGGCATTCCTCCAGAGTACCACCGGCGAACAGCCCGCAATAGCGTATCCAATCCTTCCTGCATCGACGGACAATACGCCCAAGCCGAAATTGGATTAGGAAAATATTCTCCGCAACGTCGGCGCGGAGCGCTACGCAGGCGGAAGGCGTGATACGGGCCGCAGAATTCACCCTGAGTGCGGAGGATATTCCCGAGATCGAGGGCGGGTTTTAAAAAAGCAGCCGAACAAGAGAGAGAGATGAGAGACTCTATGGGATTTGTCCTGGTCGTCTTTGAAAATGGCGGACTTGTTGATCCCCCGCACCATGATATGATGGAGGGCGCCGGGGACATATGACCGTGCTTTGCGTGGCATGCGGCGATTCGAATCGAGTACCATGCTATTTGTCAAACAATCAATTTTCAACCTGAGCCACGACGCACCCAAAGCTCCCGGTCACCTATCCGCGCTCGATCGCTCGGCACACGGTAACGTCGGATACCGGTCTCTCAATCAGATCTTAGGGCGTTCCCGCCGACGCGGCACGCCATGCCCCTTGATAAGTAACGAGTCCTCCTTTATTCCCTCCGCGCATTGAAAACCGGTGATATACTGGAATTAAGGAATAAGCAGGGGCCGCAACCTCGTAAAAAACGCTGAAGCAAGGAAGAGGTGATGATTATGAAAGAGGAACTGACGAATAAGAGGATCAACATGATAGTGCCATTCCTCGTGGGTGGTGTGGTAGGGGCAGGAGTAGCGCTGCTCCTGGCGCCCAAGCCCGGGAAGGAAATCAGGGATGACCTCAAACGGTTCGCCACCACGACGAAAGACAGGGTTATCCTGGCCGTTGAAAAGGGGAAGGAGCTCTATGAGGAAGGCACAGCAGCAGTTGCGAGCGCGATTGATGCAGGCAAGACCGCGCTTGTCCAGGAGAAGGAAAAGTTCCAGCATGCGTAAGCTGTGCAGGTGCGTTGAATTACTTCCGCGTTGCGCGAGGTCGGTCCCCTGATTGATAAAACCGCAATTTAGGCGGTTTTCCAGAGGAAGGGCATGTGGCAGTATCAGGGAACATGCTCTTTTTCTTTTATTCCTGATACCTCCGCACGACCCGATAAAATCAGTTCGTAGTTCTTAGTTTAAATCTACAGATCTCCGTGAATATCATGTCTGATCCCATGATGAACAACCGATACGCCGGGTCGAGGGGACTGGGCCGGCTCTTCAGCTTCCTGATGAGCGTCCTGCGCGGTTTCAAACGCAATCAGGGGCTGCTGTTATGCGGCGCCGTTGCCTATTACACCCTGTTGTCGATCGTGCCCATGTCGGTTCTCGCCCTGATTGGAATGTCTCATTTTATCGAGGAGGAACAGTTAGTTCATACCTTGTCGACCTATCTGGAAATGATCATCCCGGGCTATGCCGCAACGCTGACCGAACAGGTGCGGGTATTTCTTGAGCACCGGGCCGTGGTCGGTGTCATTGGCTTCCTGGTCATGCTTTTTTTCAGTTCCATCGCCTTTACCGTTCTTGAAAACGCCATGTCAGTAATTTTTTTTCACCGGGTCAGAGTAAAACATCGGCCCTTTCTGATCTCCACGCTCATACCGTATGTGTATATCTTCGTGCTGGGTCTGGGCATTGTGCTCGTGTCATTCATAACGGGAGCGATAGAGACCGTTGAAAAAAGGCAATTGATCCTGTTCGGATGGACGCTGAGCCTGGGGGGCGCATCCGGAGTTGCCTTGTATACTATGGGGATCATTGGCGAAGTGCTGCTGCTGACGTCCCTCTATCTGGTCATGCCTGTTGTCCATATAACGTTCCGGCGCGCCTTGATCGGAGGGGTGGTTGCGACGATCCTCTGGGAGATCACTCGCCGCGTTCTGGTCTGGTACTACTCGGTTATATCCATGGTCAACCTGATCTATGGATCCTTCGCTACGGCAGTAGTGGCTCTTCTGAGCACCGAAGCCATAGCGTTGATCCTATTGTTCGGCGCTCAGGTTATCGCGGAACTTGAGCGCACGACGGATAAGTTCGGTAAAGAGAACCTATCCGGTTTTGAGACATGATGCTTTTTCTTTATCCTCATCTTTACGCCTGTCACGCCTTTGGCGTGATGTGTCTTCATCCCGCCAGCGGCGGCCCCCCCACCAGGATTAAGACCCTGTAAGAGGTCAGAGTTTCAATAGTGACAATGATGCCACAGGAAATAGGATCGCACAAAAAATAGGGCCGCGTCCTTACTGTTAGCACATTCTTTTTTCCCTCGTTGAGGCCTTGAGCACCTCCTCCTGGAAAAAAGCAGCGCGATGAGGGTCAGAATTTTTTGTCGGGGAATAACAATAATTCAGGCTTGTATTATTACCAAATGAGTTGGCTTTTCTGCCTGATACGGCGTATAATGATTCCATCCGGAGAACCGTAGATTCAGACATCTTTCCGAATTCACCCCCACTCTTCGAGCAGTGTCAATGACAACCATCGTCAGAAACGACGCCGATACGATGAGGAGGTACTCATGCTGGAAAATAAGTCTGCAGGGAATAGCATTGATTCCTATTGCGGGAAGTGCAAGCTAGGTCTCGATCATACCATCATGACGATGGATGGAGGGGTGATCTCCAAAGTGAGATGTAAAACCTGCGGCAGCATGCACAAATTCAGGGACCCGGCTGTCCCTCCAAAAGTCCGGAAGACGAGAGTGAAAACGGTTGCCCAAGAAGAAGCTGCAATAGCGATCCTCTGGGAAGCCGGTCTTGCGGGGGCAAAAGGGAAAGAGCGTGATTACGACATGGCTGCGAAATATCGCGTAGGCGATGTTGTCAATCACGGTAAATTCGGCAAGGGCATTGTGCTGAAGGTCCATGTCAATAATTGCGAGATGCTGTTCAAGGACAGGGCGCGGCTGATGGCCTCGGCCAATGTATAGACGTGCCCCTGATTAATCCGTGTGAATCTCGGAGGGTCTTTGTTCTGCTGAATTGTCTGCGATAGATGACCGATCGTCAGATTGCGGTGAAAGTCCGGAAGTACTTCCAGAAATTGCAGGCCGGCGCAGTAATCGGATCGCACCGGTTCTTAAACAGGTAAATATTTTTAACCCTCCTTTACATTAGTTGAAAATAAAGTACAATTAAATCAACAAATGCGTAGCACGAAGATGGGATTTTTGTTGCCGGAAAGGAGGCACGAATGCTTTGGACCATTTTTGTGATCCTCGCGATCTTATGGCTTCTGGGCCTCGTCAGCGGCCACACCATTGGCGGATATATCCATATCCTCCTTGTCATCGCGATCGTTGTTGTGCTGATCAGAATCATACAGGGCCGCAAACCGTTCTGATAGTTTAGATCGTGTATAATAAACAGCAAGAGCTGAAGCCTTATCGTATATGGTACGGCTCTTGCTAAAAAGGGAAACGATTAGAGAGTAATGATTGTTCTGAAGGTTGAATTGAGAAAGTAAAATGAAAAGGATCATTCCGTGAAAGCGCTCCTCATTTATCCCGAATTCCCGGATACCTTCTGGAGTTTCAGGCACGCCCAGAAATTCATTAACAGAAAGGCGAGCAGTCCGCCCCTCGGATTGTTGACTATAGCAGCGATGCTCCCTGAAGCGTGGGAGAAAAGACTGGTCGACATGAACGTGGAACGCCTGCATGACGATCACCTGAGCTGGGCTGATCTCATCTTTGTGAGCGCCATGTCTGTGCAGAAAGAATCAGTGAAAGAAGTGATAGCGCGATGCAAGGCTGCCGGCGTCAGGATTGTCGCAGGCGGTCCTCTTTTCACGACCGGCTATGAAGCGTTCGGGGAAGTGGACCATCTGGTGCTGAACGAGGCCGAAATCACCCTGCCCCGTTTCCTCGAAGATTTCGGCAAGGGCACAGCGGGCCGCATCTATACCACTGATCAGTGGGCGGACGTGCGGAAGACGCCCATTCCTCTGTGGAGGCTCGTCAATATGAAGCACTACGCCTCAATCAATATCCAGTATTCCCGGGGCTGTCCCTTCAACTGTGAGTTTTGCGACATCACCCTGCTCTGCGGTCGCACGCCCCGAACAAAGGATAAAGAACAGATCGTCAGGGAGCTCGATAGTGTGTACGCCTATGGTTTCAGGGGCCAGGTCTTCTTTGTTGACGACAATTTTATCGGGAACAAAAAAAAGCTGAGGGAGGAGATCCTCCCTGCTATCGTCGAATGGATGGAGAGGAAAAAGCATCCCTTCTCCTTCAACACGCAGGCATCTATAGAATTGTCCGATCATAAAGACCTTATGGAAATGATGGTCAGCGCCGGATTCGATGTTGTCTTTGTCGGGATTGAGACCCCGCATGAGCAGAGCCTTGCAGAATGCAGCAAATTCCAGAACAAGAAACGCGATCTCCTCGCCAGTGTCAGGAAAATACAGAAGTCCGGCCTCGAGGTGCAGGGGGGATTCATTGTTGGTTTTGACAATGACCCGGTCACGATTTTCGACACCCAGATCAGGTTCATACAGGCGAGCGGGGTCGTCACGGCAATGGTCGGCATCCTCATCGCCCTGCCGCGCACGCAGCTTTACGAAAGACTCAAGAAGGAAAAGCGGCTGCTGAAAGAGACCTCCGGGAATAATACGGATTTCGCGACCAATTTTATTCCCAGGATGGACTATGATCTGCTGATCAACGGCTATAAAAAGGTCCTCAACACTCTCTATTCGCCCAAATGCTATTATGAACGGGTCAGGACATATCTCAGGGAGTACATCCCCCCGCAGAAAAGAATGTTTCATTTCCGTTTCAACTACCTCGCCGCATTCATAAAGTCTATCATTGTTTTGGGGATCATCGGAAAAGAGCGTTTCCATTACTGGAGGCTTCTGCTCTGGACCATGTTCAGGCGCCCCCGCCTCTTTCCGCAGGCCGTCACTCTCTCGATTTACGGGTTCCATTTCCGAAGGGTTATTGAGAAACGCCTTCATAGCCGTTAGGGCCAAGTCTTGCGGTTTTACATATCAACCTTCTTCTGATATTTATTCTTCGTCCATGTCATAGAATACCCGGTAACTTACTTGCCATGCCGCCTCCTCTGACATAGTACCATAGTACGTGACTTGGGACCTCCTATAGACCCTCGTGTTTCCCGCAGGATGTATAATTCAATTAAGAGTTGTTTTGTCCTGTTCTAGGGGAAGGAGGTCACCCATGATCAAGGTTCGTGATCCCAGGAGCATTTACCAGATCGACGGCGAAATCGAGAACGGAAGCTTCCACGGCAGGTGGCATTTCGCTTTCGGCGATTATTACGATCCGCAGTTCCAGGACTTCGGCACGCTTCGCGTCTTTAATGACGATACGCTGAGCCCCGGCGCTGTCTGGCCGCTTCATCCGCACCGGGACAACGAGGTGGTCACCTACGTTGCCGGGGGGGAATTCCGGCATGCGGACGAGCGCGGCAAAGGCGGTATTCTCAAGAAAGGATGGGTGCAGCATACAACCGTGGGCCGCGGCATGTGGCACTCGGAGATCAACAACCTCCCTGACCGGCCCATGCGGTTCATTCAGATGTGGTTCTATCCCTCCAAGCACGACCTTGAACCCTCCGTGGAGCAGAAAGCGGTCAAGAAGGCGGACAGGACCGATCGGTTGCTGCCGCTGGTATCAAACCGGGATGAAGGCACCCTTCCGATCGCTGCCGATGCCCGGGTCTTTTCCAGCTTTCTCCATGCAGGCAAGATGGAGCATTACGATCTTGAGGGTGGGCGCGGAGTATATCTTTACGTTTTGGAGGGGGGACCGATAACCGTGAACGGCACGCGGGTCCTGCCGCTGGGCTCGGCAATGATCACCGAAGAAAAAGCGATTGATGTAGTTGCCGACCAGGATGCCGAGCTGTTGCTCGTGGAAGTGAAAAAGTAATCGACGTTAAATGGTTCGTTTGCCAATTCTTTTGCTGTGACTTTTAACGACGGTCTCATAAGAAAGCGGACCTCATCCTATCATCCGAAAAACCTCCAGGGCGGTCATTCCGGGCTTGACCCGGAATCCGGCGGCTTTTCAGTTAGGTCCTGGGTTCCTGCTTTCGCAGGAATGACGAAGGAGAGGGGAACAAACTATGGTGAGACCATGACAGCAATACATGACTGTACGATTGTGGAGGTACGTATGAAAAACAACATTATCTATAGAATGACGCATGGAGTGCAGGACGAGGATTCTCGTTCAATGATGCGGCTGGCGTTCGGTATTGTCGGCATATGGTTCTTGTTGGCGTTTATCGGAGGCATGATGGGCATTTTCAATCAGCCCGGCGTGCCGCCCCTGTCCGTGGGCCTTTTTGTGCTCGTCCCGATCGCGGGCTTCACGTTCGCCTATGGCGTCAGTCCGCGGTTTAGGCATGCAGTTGACGGGATTCCGCTCTGGTTCATAACCATTGCTCACACCTGGCGTTTTGTCGGCCTCGGTTTTGTGATAGGCGCGATGGCAAACGTTCTGCCGCGCCAGTTCGGTTTCCCCGAGGGACTGGGGGACATCGCGACGGCAGCTCTTTGTCTGCCCCTGGCCCGCGCACTGCGGGATAAAGGCCGTTCGCCCCGGCTGCAAAAGGCATTCATCGCGTGGAACGTGTTCGGCCTCATCGACCTGCTGTCGGCGATCTCGCTCGGCATTCTCTACTCGCCGAGCTCGTTCGGCGTGCAACGGACGGATATTTCCACGGCGATCATGACGGCATTTCCGATCAACATGATCCCCACTTTTTTCGTGCCGCTCTTTATCCTGCTTCATATGCTCGCGCTGAAACGAAGCAGCGAGCTGGCGTGAGCTTGATTGCTACTGGGGTCATACTATTGTGAATGAATTAACTGATTATATGCGAATGTAATTTATGATCAAGCAAATTGATTGGAGTCTTCAATTGCGGATTTCGGATTGCAGGCCGGGATAGAGCCGATCGCAAAAAGGGAAGGGATTCTCGTCTATATCTTCACCACGCGCACGAACGAGTTGTTCTCGTTCAGTCCGTCGATGACGGCGCCAAGGCCGGCCATATTCTGGAGGTAATCGATGGCGTCTCGTGAGATTTCTTCGCCGGGAACGAGGAGGGGAATGCCGGGCGGATAGACCGTCACAATCTCCGCCGAAACCCTCCCCACAGACTGGTCAATGCTGACGAGCTCAGTATCGGAGTAAAAGGCCTTGCGCGGGGTCATGTTAAAGGCATTCGTGAGTGACGGCGGATGGACCTTGTCGAGGGGAAGGAGAGCTCCCTGGAGCCCGGTTTCCGCCGAGATCTGCTCGAGTGCCGCCACCAGACGGTCCAGGTCGTCATGCCGATCGCCGATCGAGACGATGACGAGCACATGGAACGGGTCGGCCATCTCGACCTGGATCCCGAAGCGGGTGTTCAACACCTGGGACACATGGTAGCCCGAAAGCCCTAAGTCAGAGACCGTGATCGTCAGCTTTGTAACGTCCATATCGGCCATACCGGCTTGGCATGCACGGTCCTTGCCGAAGCAGGTGATGCCGTTGATCTTGTTTATCTTTGCACGGGCCTCTTCTGCGAGCTTGATGGTACGGTTGAGAAGTTTTTTCCCTTCCGTGGCCATCTGCATGCGCGCCAGGTCGAGAGACGCCATGAGGATATAGGACGGGCTCGTGGTCTGGAGGAGCTTCAAGGTGTTCGTGACATCGTCGATGTTGATCCTGCCGGCTTTTGCGTGGAGCATGGATGCCTGGGTCATGCCGCCTACGATCTTGTGGGTCGACTGGACGCAAAGGTCGGCGCCCGCCTCCAGAGCGCATTTCGGGAGCTTGGAGTTGAACTTGAGGTGCGGTCCGTGGGCCTCGTCCACGAGTACGATCAACCCCTTCTCGTGGCCGTAAGGGATGATCTTTTCGATATCAGCGCAAAGTCCGTAGTAGTTCGGGCTGGTGATAAGGAGTGCTCG
>JBLMWN010000051.1:0-4996 GCA_050257255.1 Betaproteobacteria bacterium
AACGTCTCGCTTTTTCGGATGAACATCACACCGCCGTTGTTCAATCCGATAGTCACTTCACCTGTATACGTTTCATCTATGAGCCCAGCCTGCCTTAAAGTCTCGGCTATGATCTTCTTGGTTTCTTTTATATCCGCAACGCCTCTTTTTGCTTCTCCTGCGCACATATGTCCCCCTTGCATGATGATATGAAGTCGTCCCATCGTGTGAATTGTCCGTGTTATTGCAGCAGAACAAGAGAGAGGTAGCGATGCCCCCCATGAAAATAAAAATATTTTCTCTGAATATGGGCGCTGATTGTAAAGGAATAGACCGGCGAAGTAAATACCCGACACAGGGTATTTTAAGGGTATACGCATAAAGTATCATTTTGTTTCGAACCCTCTAAACGATTATTATTCACCTGCCGATTCCATTTTTGTCCTTTCACCGTCTTACGCTTTTATTCCGGGGATTCAAGATATCCCAGAGATCATCGATTGTAGTAGCCGGTTTTTTCCCTCCCAGCCGACAATTTCTACATTGCCGACGAGTTGCAATACAGGCAGTTAGGAAAAGAGAATATTATAGATTAGATTCTTTGAAAGAGAATTGGGCTTTGGAAATAAAAAAGCCAGGGAACTTTGCCCTGGCTCGTCATCTTTTCTCTGCTTTCTCGAGCAAAAATAGTCTAGATCACGCAGCAGCCTTCTCCTGTCTGATCGTAAACCGCTTTTCGAGCACTTCCAGCTTCTCCTTGATCCCCGTATACTCCAGCTCGGCCATGGGCACCATGGCAGCTCCGAAGAACCCCTGCCGCCGCATATCAACGGCTTTCTCGGACACGCGCTCCCGCACCGTATCCCAGAAGGGATGATCAAAGGCGTCAACGGGTCCGGTCAATTTGCCGTTACGCATCGAGAATGCCGCGCAGCTCACCACCGGCGGGCCATCGAAGTAGCTGATCCCGGAATTGAGCCGCACGGGCATGAGCGGCATGTTGTGGGAACCCCGCATCCCGCCAGCGACATAGTGGCCAATCTGGAAGGGTGCAATGACCTCTCCGGTCGCCGGGAAGTTCATCTGCGTCCTCACCAGCATCACGGGATCGTCCTTGCCCGTATACTTGCCGGCGATATTGTGAAGCCGCGAGGTAGCTACAGCAGCAGCCTGCTCGTTCGTCGCCCGCGTCCAGATCGATTCCACCACGAACCGCTCCGTGTCCCTGAGCAACGCCGCGATGTCATAGATGTTTTCGGGCGCGTTCAGCTCAATGATCCGGTCTCCCTCGGTATAGTTGACGTCCATGATCACGAACCGGTAGCCTTTCGACATCTTTGGCGAAAGAATGAGCCCCGGCGTGTTCATCACGTCGGCGAACATTACGTAGAGCGGCAGATTATAGGCGCCTGGATCGGTCTTGTCCGCGGCGAAGAAGAGGAAAGGTTCGTTCGGCCGCTCCTCGAACTCCATCTCGGCCACGGCAGGCCCCATGCCGCGCACATTGCCGGAGAAGGCGTCCTTCAGCAGGTCCTGTCCTGCTCCGTACAGGCCTTCGTTCTTGGCCACCTCGGTCCCGCTGACAAAGGCGTCCCAGGCCAGCTTGTGGATCTGCTTGTCCCCCTCGCCCCTCGTGTGGGTCATCAGGATCGCCACGTCATCGCCGGTGTGGCTCACGTAGCTGTCGATCAGCATGTCCTTGCCCTTTTCCGACACATGCCGCTTAACAGCTTCCAGAAGCCGCGCAGACGGTGCAATGTGCCCTCCTACGGACCCGACATCAGCCTTGATTACACTGACAGTGATCTTCATGGCAGTCCTCCTTTTCAAGTAAGATGAACGCAATACCGATGAGAAAAAGCCTGATGAAGGGATGATTCGTCCTAGGAATAATATAATGATAGCACAGGACGCCGGGAATGGTGAATGGTTGCAGGAACCTGCAACTGGCCTTGTTTTCAACAAAAAAGCCGGAGTTTTTGGCCCCGGCCTCTTAGTTTCTCGTGTTCTCTGCGATAAAAAAATTATATCGGGTTCAAGATCTTGTCGATCACGGTCCTCGCCCCAACCAGCGGGTCAATGAAGGCGCTGTCCATGTCCTGCTCGAGATCGCGCTTGTTCGACAGGAACGTGATGCGGTCCTGCATCCGGTTCCGGAGGAACTGGAGGTACTCGGGGTTCCGCGTGGGCTTGAACTTCTTGTCGAAGTCGATGCCGAAGAGGTCCACGCCGTTCGCCGGGAGCAGCAGGCCCGGGAAGGACTTCCACTCGCGCCACTCGATCTTGCCCCGCGCAATCTGGGTCACGATGGCAAGCGAGAGCTCCTTCGGGATGTCGACCTCACTGCCGGAAAGGCCGAAGGCGCCGGTATTCATGATATAACACTCGGTGCCGAGCTTGAAGAGCTTCAGGAACTGGCGGCAATCCTCCAGGAGCGGATAGACCCGGAAAGGGTTGGCGAAAGGCTCGATCACGAGCTTGGCCAGTTCTTCCTTCGGGACATTCTCAACTCCCTTTGCGCGCTTCGTGCTGAGGGATGCGCCCATGGCGACCGCGAGGCCCACGTCCGTCACTTTTAAGACCGGGGGCAGGGACTGATCCTTCTGGAGCCAGATGAGTTTTCCCGGCCTGCCGCACGAGTCGTCGTGATTGAACATGTCGCGGGACTTGATGCACCGGCCGTTGTCGTTCCGAATGTCCTGGGCCACGATCTCCCGCTTGCCGTTTCCGATGTCCGTGATCGCCAGGTTCTGTGCGGAATAAAAATACTTGATGATCGGGTCCCGGAAATCCACGGCGTCCGTTTTGTCAAACAGACTCGGTTCCAGGGCTACGGTGAGGTTCTCGTCAAGAGCGATGAGGAAGGCGTCGTCGTGGATCACCGTCACCTTTTCGTTTTTCTTGAGCGTTCCGCCATGGTCGTGGCTGTTCGTGAGGGACGACTTGCCCGAACCCGAAAGACCGAAGACCGCAACGGGCGGATAATTGCCGATGGTCTTGATGCCGCCGTGACAGGCCACCATATTGAGCCGCACCCCGATGGTCCAGGCGAGGGTAAGGGTGCCCTTCTTTCTTTCCCCGAAGTACCGGAGGCCGAGAATTGCGATGCAGTTCTCCTCCTCGTCGATGATCACAAGGCCGTTCGGGAACTCGGGATCGGACCACTCGGGGTCCGCCAGGACAAGGATGTCCGGCTCGTCGAGCTTCTTTGATTTCTTGTACGCCTCGCTCCAGGGCTTCATCCAGGGCGTGAAGTTGCAGCCCCAATCGAGCATGTTCTTGGCGTCCGTGGCGGGGCTCAATAGATGGGCCTTGACCATGAAGTCCTTGTGAAGCCCAACGATGGCCTCGAGCCGCAGGCACTCCCGCTTCGTGATCTGGTAGGAGACCTCGCCGAGGATGCGGAGGTACTTGTCCCGGTCCTTGCCCATCTCGCGCACGAGCCTGCGTGCTCGGGCGGTACGGCCCACGATGCCGCCGTCGTTCGAGATGAGCACCTTGGCGTCCTTCGGCAGACCATACTGTGAAGGCTTGTAAAAAGGATGGGACGTGGCCATCACCTCAGGCTGTTTAAGCGCAAGCCTGTAGAGCTCGGCCATGCTGGTCTCTCGGACCGAATTAGCGTAAAACGCGCTCTCAATCATCGCCCTCCAGGGCGACCTGGGCAATCTGTTTACTGACGCCATAAAATCCTCCTCCGGACAATCAATCGGCTGCACAAGAAAAAAGGTGGGCCGTATTATGCACGATTGCAGAGTAAAAGTAAAGACGTATAAGCGCAACGATACAAAAAAGCCCCGTGCAGGGCACGGGGCTTACATTTAAACCTCGGTGCTGCCGTATTAGTGCTGAACGCTCGCTTTTTCGATGATGGCACTGTATTTATAACCGGCACCGAAATCTTTATCCTTAGAGACGGTTCCCTTGACGGTCACAATGTCTCCTACCGACGGAGCTTCCTCGCTCGTCACAACGAGATCGTGTGTGCTCTTCTTCATGTCGCCTGTGCCATCCTGCAGATGAATCCAGTTCGTGCCCATGATCCCCTTGGAGACCTTGACGACCTTGCCCCGCACGACAATGGTCTTCTTGTCGAGCACCTTCCGTTTTTCGAAAACCTCTCCCACCGTATAAGCGTCCGCGCCGGCGGCTTTCTCGACCTTGGCGTCCTTGTCCGCCGGGGCAGCGGCGGCTTTACTGCCTTCATGATTCGCCGGGCCGCCTTGTGCTGCCGGCATGCCCTTTGAGCTCTGTGGAGAGGCGGGGCCCCCGGAGAAAATGATACTGTCAAACGTTCTATTCAGTGACTTGCTCTTGAAATTGACCATCTCCTGGCCTTGCTGAAAGGCCACCACCTGGCCTACGGAAACCTGCATCTCCGGCACGGCCACCCATGTCTTTTTGCCTTTTTTCTCGAGGCAGACGTAGGTATATCCGCCGGCATTCATGGTCTCGACGACTTTGCCTGAGAGCGCTGAGGGTGCGGCCGATGCTTTGGCTTTCAGTTTTGTCCCAGAGGCCGGCATCTGTGAGGACTTCCCCGTTGCGGCAAAAGCGGCCGTGGAGAATAGCGACATCAGGACAATGATTGAACATGCTGCTGCTCCATTGAAAAATCGTTTCATTTTTTTCTCCCTGCTATGGATTGATTTGATTCAGACCCGTCCCCCGAATTATTCTTTCTTTGCACCCGGCGTTTACTGCAAGGGACGAAACCGGCAACCTCCGCCGGCATTGCCCGTCTCTTCTCCCGGGAAAATGGCGATATAGATCTCAGGCGATTAATCGGACGGGAATGTTATCAAGTTACAAATTCTACTGCTTTTGATCAAAATTAGCAAGACTGTTTTTCCCGCCGGAAGCTCCTCGTTCACTGCCGACATCAGGTTTTGAGAAACTGCAAACACGTATCATCCTGGCCGCGGATAAGCCCGGACAGAGGAGCCCTTTTAAGGCAGGTTTTGTTGTTTGGTTCGTACCCTGTCGCTAAAATGCGCTCTCTTTCGGTTGTCCATGA
>JBLMWN010000052.1:0-4549 GCA_050257255.1 Betaproteobacteria bacterium
CACTGAGCGTTCCTGACCCGGTGACGATTGTATCTAAGACTGATGCCTGCACATCAGAAAAAAAGACTCTATCCTGAACCAGATTGAATGTTCCCCGTGACGCCACAACCGGTCCGGGAAGCGTTGATGAATCGAAAACTACCTGGGCGAGGCTCCCGGCAATCGCGAGCTTCCACGCTGCGGGCTGTGAAAGCGGTCCATTGAAATTCATCGACGAGAGGTTCACTGTGCCTCTGAGTGTTTTTATATCTTTCAGTGCATGGCCTACGTCTGCATACATCCCACGCCACTGAAAGATTTCCGTCAGATCGATCACCGCCCTCCCTGCCGAGACGTTCAACAAAGGATTTTTCCTGCCTGCCAGCCGGGCGGAGACACGGGAAATGGACGCCTTGCCCAGGGAAGCCGACAGATCGGCTACCGCCAGGCTGTTCTCCTCCAGGAAGAACCGGCCGGTCAAGGACAAGGTCGCGGGAAGCCGGCTCGAACCCACGACAACGTCCTTTGCTTCACCCGTTATTTTCATGCGCCATGCTTGGGGCTCCGAAAGCGGTCCGTAGCCCTCCATCGACGAGATCGTTACGAGGCCTTTCAGCGACTTTACTTCCCTAAAATAAGAGCCGAGGCTTTCCGCTGACGACAGCCACTGATAAAGTTCACCCAGTGCGAGCGAAGCCTTTCCTGAAAAAACTTCCAGCGAGGGAAGATTATTCGAAGTCAGCGCGGCGGAAAAACCTGAAACAGAAGAGTGCCCTAATGTAACGGAAAGGTTCTTTACGCTGGATTTGTCCTCATCAAAAGAATAGGTACCCCCCAACGAAAAAGCGCCCCACTGGTCCGTGGAGGCCTCCAGCGTGATTTCCATATCTCCCGGCGGTGCGTTGAAATGTGCAGCCGCGTCCCGCAAAGAGAGCAGAAGACGGCCTCGTCGGTTGAGAACCAGTTTGCCTTTTCCCAATTCCACGACAAGGCCCGGGCCGATGGACTGTAGATACGCAAGCACGAGCCGGGTGTTTTTTTTGACTTCCGGCAGTGAGAGGGCCTCGGGTTTCACCTCAGCAGCGGTTTCCGGAAGGTTGACCGTAAGATCCGGTTCCTCAATCTCAATCTTCGAAATGAGCAGGCGTCCCTTCAGCAAGGGAATGAGTTGGGGGTATATACTGAGGGCTCCCAGTTTTCCTTTTAGCGTTTTTGGGATCGAGAGATGGGCCTGATAGAATACGACATAGGGCCGCGGGTAAACGGATATATCGAGCCGTTCAAACGTAACCGACCCGCCCATTTTTTGAGAAATGGCGGCCTCGATTTTGCTTTTTGTTGCCGGTGTATTGAGATAGCCGAGCGCAAGCACCATTGCGACTGCTAGAAACACAAGAACCATACCCGCTGCGCCGGCTATCCAGAGCAGTATCTTTTTTCGTATGCGCATAGTCAGTCGTCGGCCCTCTATTTTGAATTATAGGTGGTGTTTTCGCAGGATGCAAATCGAAAAACCCGGTTAACGTTGAAACGGCTGTTGCCGACCTATTGTGCTTCGGCAGGCACGGCATGGATTACCCCTTTACCGATCGGAGATAAACATGGTATAACATCCCAAACCTTCATGGGTATATCGAACGAACTATCAAATGAAAGTCTAAAGACGCTTGCATCAAACGTCGTCCGCCTCTCATACCTTCTGACCCGCGAGCGTGAGATCCTGCCTGCTGCGTACCTGAAGGACAGAGGGTTGCGGGAAGCGTATCAGGCGTACTTCTTACCCCCGAACCTGGAGAAAATTCAGGTGCCGCTTGCTGAACTCGACCGGCATCCGGGGAAGATGCTTGTGAAGGAGAAGCTCCGTATCCTCGATCTGGGATGCGGCCCGGGAACGGCATCGCTCGGCGTGCTTGAGTTTTTTGCGGTGGAGAAGAATCGTCCTTTGCTCGAATTCATAGCCGTTGAGCAGGTGGCTGAGAACCTGAAGATCGCCGAGGAACTTTTTAACCGCGGCAGGCATGATCTGAAGGCAACATTGAAGACTGTCCCATTGAATATCGAGAATGTGATGCATCTCAACGAAAAGCCTTTTGATCTTATCATTCTCTCGAACAGCCTGAACGAGCTGTTTGCTCAGGGGGAGAACCCGATCACCGAACGGATAAGTATGATGAAAGACATTCTGCGGAGGTTCCTCGCTGAAGACGGCAGCTGCATCATCATCGAACCGGCTCTGCGCGAGACATCGCGCGATCTGCTTAAGGTAAGGGACGGACTGCTCGAGTATGGATTCGGTATTTACGCTCCTTGTTTCTGCAAGAGGAAGTGCCCGGCGCTTACAAATCCCAGAGACTGGTGCCATGAGGACATTCCCTGGGACCCGCCAGCCCTGATAGGGAAACTCGACAAGCTCACCGGATTACGGAAGGATTCGCTCAAGTTTTCTTACGTGGTGCTACGCAAGGACGGCAAATCTCTGGCCAGCCTGTACAATGAAAACGCGTTTCGAGTGGTGAGCGAGCCCTTGATTTCGAAAGGAAAGATCGAATTTTATCTTTGCGGGGAAAACGGGAGAAGGTTGGTTACGAGACTCGATAAGGATAGAACCTCAGAGAACGATTCCTTTGGAAAGCTGCAGCGGGGAGACGTGGTTGGCTTCGAGCGTCTGATTGATGAGAGCAAACGATTTAAAGTCGGAAAAGAGACCGTTGTGGCCAAGAAGAGTTCGCGTTCACGGCAGAGGCCGGCTTGAGCTTCTCATTCATCTTGATTCCCGCCTCCATTTGCCGTATTATTTTCTCCCATGAGCAGATACCGTCCCCCGCAAAGACCGGGCTCCAAGTACATCACTCCTGAAGGCAAGAAGCGCCTGAGCGACGAATTCGCTTATCTCTGGCGCATAAAGCGTCCCGAAGTAACGGCCGCTCTCGCGGCAGCCGCTGCGGAGGGCGACCGTTCGGAAAACGCGGAATACATTTACCGGAAGAAGCAGCTCAGGGAAATCGACGCGCGCATCCATCACCTGAAAAACCGGCTGGAGGACATCGTTGTCGTTGACAGCCGACCCGACGACGAATGCAGAATCTTTTTCGGCGCCTGGGTGCGGCTCATGGATGAAGAAGGATCCATCAGCGAGTACCGCATCGTCGGTCCGGACGAGTTCGATCCCACGAAGAACCTGATCAGCATGGACTCGCCCATGGCCAGGGCACTCATGAAAAAGTCCGAAGGCGATGAGGCCGTGGTCAAGCGGCCGAAAGGCGATGCCGTGTTCACCATTATGCGCGTCCAGTATAAGCCGTTCCTGTGAGAACTTTGCACGACGAATCTTCACATGAATGTTATTCTCCTGTTTAACGACGACTTTATCGACGGCACGAACCGCGTAAGGCTGGAAGGCCGGCGTCTCAGACATATGCTCGACGTGCACCGCACATCGGTGGGGGACGAGTTTCGCGTGGGACTGGCAGGAGGCCGCATCGGCACCGGGAAGGTCATGCGTATCAGTCAATCGGTCCTCGAAATGGACGTGCGGCTCGATCAATTGCCTCCGCCGAAGCTGCCGCTTACCCTCATTCTCGCCCTGCCCCGGCCGAAGGTTTTAAAGAGGGTTCTCCGGTCTGCAAGCGCATTGGGAGTACCCAGGATCATCCTGCTCAACTGCTTTCGAGTCGAGAAAAGTTACTGGTCGAGCCCGGTGCTCGCCACTGACTGCCTTCGGGAGCAGATTATCCTCGGGCTGGAACAGGCCGGAGACACGGTACTCCCCGAGATCCTGCTCCGGCCGCTGTTCAAGCCTTTTGTCGAGGACGAGCTGCCTTCCCTCATCAATGGATCGCTTGCTCTTGTCGCCCATCCGATTGCCGCTGCCCCCTGTCCGCGCGACGTCAGACACGCAACGACCATTGCCGTCGGCCCCGAAGGAGGCTTCATTCCCTATGAAGTCGACAAGTTCGTCTCCTGCGGGTTCACTCCCGTCGAGATGGGCGACCGCATTCTGAGCGTCGAGACCGCGGTACCGGCGCTGGTTTCTCGGTTATTTTGACCGGGCGCTGCGGGCTTGAGCTGTTGTCCGGAATAGTGTACAGTAAGATCATGATAAACATTACGCGTGCCATATCGCTCGACGAGAACGAGATCCTACTCCATTTTATCCGCGCCTCCGGTCCCGGCGGCCAGAACGTGAACAAGGTCGCTACCGCCGTGCAGCTCCGGTTCGACGTGGGGAATTCTCCCTCACTGCCCGGTGATGTACGCACGCGCCTCATCCGCCTGGCAGGCAGGCGCATCACCCAGGATGGAATCCTGATCATCGAGGCGCGGCAGTTCCGCACTCAGGAGCGGAACCGCCAGGACGCGGTTGCGCGGCTTATCGAACTTATTCGAAGGGCATCGGAGAGGCCGAAGCCGAGGAAGAAGACGAAACCGCCGCTCGCTGCCCTGGAGCGGCGGATCGAGAGCAAGAAGCGACGAGGCAAGGTGAAACAGATGCGGGGGGCGGTTCCGGATCTTGATTGATGGTAACTGCGGAGGACGCAAAAAAAGCCAGGCATCGTTGGATGCAGATAAA
>JBLMWN010000053.1:0-7804 GCA_050257255.1 Betaproteobacteria bacterium
GAGTTTGAGGGCGTTCGGTCCGCTCTGGGTGGCTGTCACCGCATAGCCTTCCTTTTTCATCACATGCTCGAGATTCCTGAGCGCGATCCGCTCGTCGTCGATAATAAGTAATTTTGCGGCGTCTTGCATGATTCATTTACTCCTGTTTAAATCGTAATTTTTTCAGCCTTGCCCCGTTCCCGTTACAGTGGCTCAGGGAAACGCATGATTTTAAAGATGGTAACGTTGTGTTCTCTGTGCTCGTGCAAATCCAGCTTTTAATCCTACTCCTTCAACGGCAGTCTAATCAGGAACGTCGTCCCTTTGCCGGGCTCACTGTCCACGGCGATACAGCCGTCATGCTCTTCGATGATCTCATGGACGATGAAGAGACCGAGGCCCGAACCCTTACCCACATCCTTGGTCGTGAAAAAGGGGTCGAAGATTTTCGGAATGATATCGAGGGGAATTCCGGGACCGGTGTCTCGGATTTCAATGTCAACGGTATCCTGGTCGAGCGTGCATTTGCCTCGGTATTTAAGATAGTTGTAGATACCGATTTTTTCGTCCTCGATATCGTCTACAGCCCTGCGCTTCTCGGCCTTGACAGTCACGGACCCCTCGTCGGCTGTGAACGCTTCGATGGCGTTTTTTATAAGGTTCAGAAAGGCCTGTTGGATCCGCTGCTTGTCAGCGAAAATATTGATGTTGTCGGGAATAGAGATGGTTATCCCGACCTTCGTCGGGACTTGGCCCTTGACGAACTGGATTGTTTCTTCGAAAATTTTTCTGAGCGACAGTGACTCTTTTTTGAACTCCCGGGCCCGAGAAAAATCGAGGAGCGAGCGGACAATATTGCGTGCCCGGTCAGTCTGATCGTTGATCTGGGCGATGAGTTCTTGGACAAATTCCGGGTTCAGGGGCAGGGGACCGGCCGGTTGTTTTTCCCGGGCTTCCTTCAGTTCTTCCATGAGGATCTGGTTAGAAGACGAAATGTTCGAAAGCGGGTTGTTCAGCTCATGGGCGACGCCGGAGAGCAAGGTGCCGAGGGAGGCGAGCTTCTCGGACTGAATCAGGTGCCGCTCGTGCAGCTCCAGCTCCTTCAGCATCTTGTTGAAAGCCGTGGTGAGCGAGACGATCTCACGGTCCTTTGAGTCGATGGCGACGCGCTCGAATTGGCCTTCGGCGATCACCCCCATGCTCTTTTCCAGTGATTTCAGCGGTTTTACGACCATCCGTGTCAGTATCTGTCCGATGGCGATGACAACGAGCGAGAGGAGTATGATGGAGATGACGAGGATTCGCTGAGAACTGTTCAACATCTGCTGAAGGCTTTTCCGCTCGGTCTTCGATATCTCCTCGGCTATAGTGATGATGTCCTTGCCCGCGATTCGGATCTTGCCGGCGAACATGGCCCTGCGGACATCCTGCCTGCCGAACGTTGCGTATTCTTCCATGAGCTCCTTATACGTTTTCAAACTGACCTGCAAAGCCGATATCTGCTGGGACGTGGCCACGGTGCTGAAGCCGGCAATATTGGTGTCGATGATGTCCTGGGCACGGGAGACGTACCGCGCGTTCTCATCATAGTCCGACCGCAGGTCGTAGAGAAAAAAGTTTTTTTCGAAACGTCTGATCTCCAGGGTTGTGTCGAAAAATTCGGAGATGGTCTCACCGAAGATGATCTTTCGTTCGATGAACCGAAGTTCGAAGTATGTGAACACCGTTAGAGCGATGATCACGGCGACAATGGCGTAGTAGCCGAGGGTTATCTTTTGTCTGATGCTTGGCTGGTAGTTGAACATGGTTAGATCAGCACCGCATTCACAACATCCATGACAGAGTCGACGAGGAGGATATCGATACCCTTTTTCGTGTCCCCGTCCAGTTCATCAACGTCGTCCCGATTGTAGGTGGGCACGATCATCGTTTTGACCTTTGCGCGTTTTGCGGCCAGAACTTTTTCCCGGATGCCGCCAACGGGAAGGATCCGGCCCGTGAGGGTGATCTCGCCGGTCAGTGCAATATCACGCCGTGCAGGACGCCGGGTGAGGAGCGACGCGAGCGCAACAAGAATGGTGATGCCCGCAGAAGGTCCGTCTTTCTGGATTGCGCCGGAGGGCACATGGATATGGATGTCATGGTGTTCGAAAAAGTCGTCGGGAATACCGAAGGCGTCGGCATTACTCCTGATGTAAGACAGGGCTGCCTGGACAGACTCCCGCATTACGTCGCCGAGAGAACCGGTGATGATCAGTTCCTTCGAGCCTTTCATTTTAGCGGCCTCGACAAAGATGATGTCGCCACCGGTCTCGGTCCGCACGAGGCCCGTTGCCACGCCGATACGGTCCTGCTCCTCGATCACGTCGAAACGGTACTTACGCTTCCCGAGATAGTGCTCGACAATTTCGGGGGTTATGCGGACCATCTCGGTCACAGGTCGATTCTCGACCGATGACTTTGCGATTTTACGACAAACCGTTGCGATTTTGCGCTCCAGGTTCCGAATGCCCGCCTCGCGTGTGTATTCCTGGATGATTTTCGTTATGGCGCTGTCGGTAAAGATGACCCGGTCGGGGGCCAACCCCTTCTCCCGTATCTGTTTGGGGCAGAGGAAGCGCAAGGCGATTTGAGCCTTTTCTTCCTGGGTGTAGCCCGAGAACTCGATGACCTCCATGCGGTCACGAAGCGGGGCCGGGACCGTATCGAGCACATTGGCGGTCAGAATGAACATGACGCTGGAGAGGTCGAAGGGGGCATCGAGGTAATGATCCACAAAGGCTCGGTTTTGTTCCGGGTCGAGCACCTCAAGAAGCGCCGACGCGGGGTCGCCCTTGAAGTCGCGGCCGATCTTGTCCAGTTCGTCGAGCATGATAACGGGATTGGCCGATTCCACGCGGCGGATCTCCTCGATAACCCTTCCGGGCTTTGCCCCGACGTAGGTGCGGCGGTGGCCACGGATATCTGCCTCGTCCTTGAGACCTCCGAGGGCAATGCGCGTGAATTTTCTGCCGAGGGCGCGTGCAATGGCACGGCCGAGAGACGTCTTGCCCGTCCCCGGGGGGCCCGCGAAGCAGAGCACCGACCCCTTCGTGTTTGCCCCGACCGTTTTTTTCTTGAGTGCTTGCTTGAGTACGGTGCGCACTTCATCAAGATTGAAGGGTTTGGCAATGTAATGAAAAGCGCCCTTCTGAATGGCCTCGATGGCCGATGGAACAGTGGCGTATCCGGTAACCATGATGACTTTGGCGTCCGGATAGCGGATTTTGACCCTGTCCAGGAGATCCATGCCGTCGATTTTTTCCATGCGGAGGTCAGTCAGCACCACGTCGAACTCAGCTCTCTCCAACTCCTTCAGCGCGCTCTCGCCGTCCGCAGCGGTAACCACCTCGTATTCCTCTTTGGTCAACACATGAGCGAGGTTCTTACGTGCGATTTCTTCGTCATCGACGATCAGGATGCGCGCCTTCCTGCTCATCATGAGCACCTTGACGGCCAGATGTTCCAGAACCCGCTCCTTGATCGTCTGCAGGCCGTAGTGGTTTTCGTTCAGAATTCGTTCTGCTCGCCCGAGGTCGAGATTGTCTTCGGTCTTAATATTCCAGGGGAGGGAAAGGAGGTAATCGATGTAGGTGATGCCGATGGTGTACTCGGCGGAAGATGGGCTGATCCTGGAGAGAATGTCCAGCTCCTGTTCCACGATCTTCTCGACCGGACCGGGCATTTTTGCCATGGATATCTTTTGGCGCAGCTCTCCGATAATCAATTCATGCTGATTGTCGTCTGATTTTTTAAAAAATTTCATTTTGCACCCATCGATAATGAAGTGGTTGCATTTTACAACGTTTTCAGGTTTATTGCAACAGTCTAAAAAACTTTTTTAATTCAATAGGTAATAAGACTTATGTGCAAATGTATTGCATTGTAAAACAGCCAACCAATATGTCTGGCTTTTTCTTGTGGGCAATAACATCATAATTTCAACACATTATTGCCTGTCCGTGTTTTGGCACGGAGGTTGTAATAAGGAAGAGTAAAGGACATCGAAGAAACAGGAAAGGAGGAATAGACCATGAAAGGCATATTCGAGAAGTTTGAAAGAGCAATGGTGGCTGCTGCTTTCGCCGAGGAAGGCGAATTTGAGACAGCCCGCCAGATCATGAAGGAAAACCGGCCGAGAAAGACAGATCGACCGTCTGCCCGGGACTATCAGCGACCGGCTGTCAGAAAAGAACTGCGTGCCGACTAAGCCGACGGTGAAGTTTCTTGAAGAACCGCAGGAGCGAGAATCCTGCGAAAAGGGTAAATATTCATTTTTCCACAGAGGGATCATGGAAACGATGAAACTCAAGAAGATGATAAAAATGATGGAGCATGCGTTTACCGCAGCCTCATTTGCTGAAGAGGGTGAACTAGAGACCGCGCATTCGCTGATGAAGGAATCGCGGCGTGTACTGCTTGCGCTCAAGGCGGGGCAGATCGATCCCAAGACGCTGAAGTATGCCATAAATACGGCTAAGCGGATCAACGCACATCTCGACATCCTCTACGTCACCGCGTCAAGTGCAGGGCGAGGGGGCACCGGAGACCCTGCGTTTGAATCCTTTACAGCAGAGCTTACCGCGGCAGGTGTCCCTTATCGGCTGATTCCCCGGTCCGGCTGCCTCAAACAGCAGATTATCGACTACACGGACAGTGAAAAGGAAATCCTGTTCGCCGTCATCGAGTCTCCGGCCAGCCTTGACGCCGATTGCAACAAGCAGAATAAAGAACTTTCGGAATTATGGCGGAACCTGAAATGTCCGCTCGTCGTAGTTATGGACGGCGCGGGGGTGTAGGCCCGCAATGACACAGAATCTATGGTCATTCCCGTGAAAACGGAAATCCAGAAAATCTATCGTACCGACGATAGACGAGGAAAGGGACTGGATTCCTGCTTTCGCGGGAAAGACAACATTAAATCTATATTAAATCTCAAGGAGGATTTATCATGGCACAAAGCACCACAAAAAAGAAGCCGGTGGGCGCGTTGATCGTTATGGGTATTGTTTCCCTGGCGCTCTATGCGACCCTCTTGCTCAAACAGGATCTGGTGAACGGTATATTCGCCAAGGGCGGACTGTATGCGTTTCTCCCGATCGTGACGGCATTTGTATTTTCATATATTCATGGTTCTTTTACCGGTCACTTCTGGACGGTGCTCGGCATCGAGGCCGCCAAAAAGAAAAAGGAGGTAAAATAAGATGCACGACATCGCTTCCAACTTCATCAATCTTGACGCCATCACGATCCTGTACCTGTTCGGCGTGGGCTTTGTGGGCGGCCTTGTCAGCGGGTTCATCGGCTCCGGCGGCGCCTTCGTCCTTACGCCGGGCATGATGAGCCTTGGTGTTCCCGGCCTCGTTGCGGTGGCAAGCAACATGTGTCATAAGTTCCCGAAGGCCCTCGTGGGCGCGCTCAAACGCGCCAAATACGGCCAGGTGGATGTGAAACTCGGCATCGTTCTCGGCATCTCGGCGGAGGCGGGCGTGCTTTACGGTGCGCAGATCCAGGAAAACATTAAGAAGGCCTTCGGTGACGCAGGCTCCAATCTCTACGTGAGCGTTGCCTTTGTCGTGATCCTCGCGACGGTCGGCGGTTTTGTTCTGCGCGACGCCTGGAAGACCTACAAGTCGGGGGACACGAGCACAGATGAGAAGGCTGGAAAACTGGCACGCTGGGTTCAGTCCATCAACATACCCGGCACGATGGTCTACTTTAAGGCCCTCAATGCACGCATCTCGGTGCTCTTCACCATCCCGCTCGGCTTTGCCACAGGGATGCTGGCTGCCACGATTGCGGTGGGCGGTTTCATCGGCGTCCCGGCCATGATCTATGTCCTCGGCGCCCCGAGCCTCATGGCCTCGGCCACGGAACTCGTGATCGCCTTCGTGATGGGCCTCGGCGGGTCTTTCAAGTACGCCATGCATGGATTGGTCGATATTCGCCTCGCCATGATCATCCTCGCTGGTTCGCTCTTCGGCATCCAGCTCGGCGCCATTGGCACAACCTATGTAAAGCCCTTCATGATCAAAGTGGTGATGGGCATGATCATGGTGATCGTGCTCTTCAGCCGCGGCCTGATGGTTCCGGTCTACCTTGCCCAGCTCGGCCTCATCGACAAACTTAGCGATGGCACCGTATCATTGCTTAAAACCACCAGCTTTGCTATAATGATATTTGCATTGCTGCTGGGAGCATTTATCGTTCTGCGCGCCATGTGGCAGGGGCGCCAGGCCGAAAAACTGCGGCTTGCGGCGGGAGCCTTGGAGCATGGGAAAATATAAAAAGATCCTGGTTGCAATAGACGGTTCAGACTCAAGCCGGAACGCGCTTTTACAGGCGTTCCGGCTTGCTGTTGATGAGAAGTGCTGGATCACGGTTGCGTCCGTGGTGCCGCCTTACGAGGGCGAGATCGAGATCCTCGGCGTCAAGGATATCAAGGCCGCGCTCCGGAAGCCCTGCGACGACGCACTCCGTGAGGCGCAGCGTCTGGCGGAAAAAGAGCGGGCTCTCATCAAAACCGTTTGCGAGGAAGGGGAGGTCCACGAACGGATTGTGGACCTCGCCGAGGCCGAAAACTGCGATGTGATCGTGATGGGTCGGAGGGGCATGCGGCCAGTCGAGCGCGCTCTCGTCGGCAGCGTAACGGCCAGGGTGATTGGCCACACCCAGCGGGACGTTCTGGTGGTCCCCATCGGCGTGAAGGTGGGGTGGAAAACGATCGTCCTGGCGACGGACGGCTCCAAATACAGCGCTGCCGCGGCGGAGCGTGCGATCGCTTTTGCCAAGGCCTATGTTGGGGAATTGCGGGTGCTGTCGGTCGTGGACGTTCCCGCGGAATTTTACGCGGAGGCGCCCGCGGCGGTGGAAGACCTCGTCCGCAAGGCAAAAGGATTTGTTGCAGACGTAAAAAAACAGGCCGACGACGAGGGTGTCCGGGCCGAAACCTTCGTGGGCGAGGCGGAAGCGTATCAGGCAATCAACAACCTGGCGCAGGAGCAAAAAGCGGACATGATCGTCCTGGGGTCCCACGGGAGGACTGGCCTTCGTCGCCTCCTCATGGGGAGCGTGACCGAGAAGGTCATCGGCTACGCGCCCTGCCCGGTGCTTGTCGTAAAAAGCTGATTTCTTCACGAGTTCTCAAGCATGCCTTCCCTTTACAAATTGACAGTGCAGAGCGAGCAGGGTATAATAAAGTCATTCGAGGAGGAGTGATTGTATGTTCGAAGGGCTTTTTCAACCGATGCACCTGCTCATAATCCTCTTGATCGTGCTTATTATCTTCGGTCCTGGAAGGCTCCCAGAGCTCGGAGAGGGGCTGGGGAAGAGCATCAAGGCTTTTAAAAAGGCCATAAAGGAAGAAGAGACGAAGGCGACGCCTATAGAACACAAGGAAGAAAAAAAGGCGTAACCTGCCGCATGGGCGGAGCATCATAATCGGAAAAAATCGAGAGACGGGTTGAGAAAGTGTCCTCAATCCGTGTTTCTTTTTTGCGCCTTTTACCTTGCTTTTCCTAGGGAATTGTATTATCTTCATATCCGTATCAAGGCCGCTATTCCATTGATCTTTTCCCATTATGCCTGACAGAACATCCCCCATTAAAGGAGTTATACGCTCTCTCGGTCTGGTGTTCGGCGATATCGGTACGAGCCCGATCTATACCCTGACCGTCATATTTATTCTCACCGAGCGTACCGAGCAGAATGTGATCGGCGTGTTGTCTCTTATCTTCTGGACGCTGGTCCTGTTGGTCACGGTCCAATATACCTGGCTTGCCATGAG
>JBLMWN010000054.1:0-3842 GCA_050257255.1 Betaproteobacteria bacterium
CTTTTGACGATGCATGGTTTCATGATATTGTGTTTCGTCTCCCGCCGCTTTATACGCATCCGCGAGGTGCCCCTCTGCTTCCGCGAGCAATTCCGGTTTGTCTTTCGGGAGCGTATCCACAGACTCCTCGAGGGCCGCGATCGACTCAGAGGTATTCCCGAGCTTGAGGAGGACGACCCCGAGGGTGTCAAGATAGTATGGCCGCTGACCGGGATCGAGCGCAAGCGCCTCCGTGATCAGCTCCTTTGCCTTGTCCAGCTTCTTTCCGGTCTGGATGTACACCCATGCCAGGTTGTTGCGGACGCCGGCGTTCTTGGAATCGAGCTTGAGGGCTTTCGTATACGCTGATTCTGCTTCGGCGTAGTCCTTCATCCGGTACGACAGGTCTCCGAGGAGAAGAAGTGAGGGGATATGCTTCGGGTCTTTCTTGAGCGCTTGATGATATTGATCCGAGGCGAGATCCAGCTTCCCTTCTGACTCGTAGATTCGGCCGAGGTTGTCGTGCTCTTCCGTTGTCAGCGGATCGTGGAGAACAATGATCCTCGGCAGGGAGCACCCGAAGAGGAGCAGCGCCGAAACGATCGAGAATATGATGATCCGTCCCGGGATGGGGAATATCCGCCGGTGTTTCATTGCTTGTCCTGTGCCTGAGGAGTCCCGGGCAGGGCAATAAGCATCCAGTTGCCCGCACGCTCCCATTCCTTGGTAAATTTCCCGTATCCGATAACCTTGTTCGCGGTCACACCGTCATGGGCGATGATCACTCCATTCACATCATCAAAACCGATGACGGTTACGTAATGAGGCCGGCGATACAGGCCGAATCCGAGGTCCAGCAGACAGATGACCGGCACGTTCTTGCGAACATGGGCCTTCAGCTCATCGAGCGTGCCGGCAGAGGAGGTTGTCTTGAATCCCGCTTCGCCCAGGTAACGCTCCATGTCCATGGGCAGCGTCCCGCGGAGTTCGGCCAGATAGACACTGGCTTTGATCTGTTCCAGGCTGACCTGCCGGCCCCAGAAAGAAGCGACGCTGGCAAGCGCGGCCGGACCGCATGAGTCTTCTCCCTGCCGAAAGAACGGAACATTGCCGATATAGTGGCCCCGTTCTTCCAGACCGGGCTTAAGATCGGCAAAATTCCTCCCTGCGCATGCCGTGAAAGACACTGTCGCGAGAAGAGCGATCAGGATCAAGAAATAGGGTCGCACCCGTCCCTTTCCCTCTCATTCCTTCGTGAAGTAGTCGTAATTCCCTTGCGGTCTAGCGCACTTCTACGCGGTGTTGCAGCAGGAAGACGAGGACCACAACCAGCAGCGCGATGACCACAAGGCCGACAACGATATCCTCACCGTGACCTCCGGCCTGGATCGAGTCCGTATGGGTCGCAAACTCATGGATCTGCTGATCGGAAAGCCTGTTTACCCGCGCAAGGGTCTCCGTAGGAGAAAGCCCGTAGTCCATGAGTTTCTGCTGGACGACCCTGGATTCGAGGGCGGTCTTGATCCTGGCAAGATCCGCTGCGCGGTCACCTGTCGTCTGCGCTACAGCGGCCGCGGCCTGCGGGGGTGCGGCGGAGACGAACATGGCCTCTGCCGGCCCGGCGAAAGTCGAGATCGCGATGAGTGCGGCGATCAGATACACAGCGAGGGGCTTTGCATAAAAAGCCTTGAGTATGGATTTCATGTGAGCATCACCTCCGATGTTTTTCTGCTGTCTCTCTCATCTGACAATAACGTGGTGACCTGTTGCCTCGAGGACCACAATGACGATGATCGCCACCACGAGGAGAAAGGCCAGCACGCCGAGGCCGTCGTCAGCGCCCGCCTGGAGCGAATCAAGCCTGGACGCAAACTGATGGACCTGTTCGTCTGAAAGCGTATTGATCCTCGCCATGGCCTCTTCCGAAGAGAGCCCGAAGTCCATGAGGCGCTGTTTAACCACCGTTGATTCAAGGGTTTTCTGGATCGCGCTCATGTCGGCCTGCCGTCCTGAGCCCGCCGGACCTGCCGGAATGAACATGGCCCATCCCTGGGCCGGAAGCGAGATGAGCATCATCGCAAAGACTAAATAGACAGAAAGCAGTTTGAAGAAAGTTTTTTTCTGGATCATGGGAGTCTCCTTTCATGATGTAGATGCAGCTTCCGCCTTCAAACACAGGCAATTCAAGTGCAAACCGGGAAGACTTAAGTCGTAGCATTCCCTGGAATAAGACTTTTGCACTCTTGTTCAAAGTTTAGCACAATGCACGTCTCATGCATAGTATGAAAAAATTTTAGAGGACACGATGCATTCACGTATACCCTTCCCTCCCGTCCTCAAAATCGAATGCACCCTTCACTCCCTTCATGCTGCAATGCTCGGCGCCTTGACATCCTGCCCTCGCGAGATATCATAATTGTTAGAATTGTTGATTGTCCGGAGCGCGAAAACGTAATGCAGTAAATTCCCCTACTCCTGTATTCTATATGAAAAAAGCACTCTTTACCACCCTGATCCTCTGCGGCGCTGTTGCATTGATCTTGTTTGCGGTCTTTTCCTGGAAGAACCTGCGGGGAATCGGGCCGGCGTTCAGGATGCCGCCGCAGGATATAGCACAACTCATTGAGCGCCCACGGGCCGGAACGAACGCCATGGGCATCCCGCTCACGCTTCCTTCCGGCTTCTCGATCTCCATCTTCGCGAAAGGGCTGGGAAGCCCGCGGGTAATGGTCCTCGATCCCGCAGGGAACCTTCTGGTCAGCATCCCTCATCAGGGCATGGTCGTCGCCCTGCCGGATAGAAACAGCGATGGAATCGCCGATGCTGTTGTCACCGTAATCAGCGGCCTGAACCGGCCCCATGGCCTTGCTTTCAGGTGCGCGCCGGAGTGCAGGCTTTACATCGCGGAAGAGGATCAGGTGAATGTCTATTCCTACGATCAGAAGGGCCTGAAGGCCGTAAAAGAGAAAAAGATCGCGGACCTGCCCCGCGGCGGGAATCATGTCACGAGGACGCTCCTGTTCCTGCCGAAACCAAATGACGATCAGCTCCTGGTCTCCGTCGGCTCCTCGTGTAACGTCTGCATCGAGAAGGATTGGAGGAGGGCAAAGATCCTGGTCGTCCCTGCCGAAGGAGGAAGCCCCAAGACCTTTGCCTCGGGCCTCAGGAATGCCGTGTTCATGACCATCCGCCCGAAAACGAACCAGGTCTGGGTCACGGAGATGGGCCGCGATTTGCTCGGCGACAATCTGCCGCCTGACGAGATCAACATCATAGAACAGGGCAAAAATTACGGCTGGCCTTTCTGTTATGGGAAGAATGTCCATGACGGCGATTTTGATCCGGACCGATTGCATGCCTGCCGGGAGCCGGAGACAATCCCTTCGCATATCGATATTCCCGCCCATTCAGCTCCCCTGGGTCTGGCGTTCTTTCCTGAAAAGGGCTGGCCCGAAGAGTTCCGCTATGATCTTCTCGTTGCCTATCACGGCTCCTGGAATCGGAGCATCCCGACGGGATACAAAATAGTGCGGTTCCGGATCGACACGGAAGGAACGTATCGCAGCGTGGAAGACTTCGTAAGCGGCTGGCTCACCAGGGAGGGGAATTCGCTCGGAAGGCCGGTGGGCATCATTATCCGGCCAGAGGGGACGATCTTCGTTTCCGATGACAAGGCCGGCGTGATCTACCGGATCACGAGGAGCACTACGGCTTCTATGTCCCGATAGAGAGGCCAGGGCAGTACGTTCTCTTCAGCCTTTAGGATGATGCATTTATTTCATTGCCTCCCATCCATCCTTCTCAAAGTCGTTTAGCTTACGTAGTATATCCTACACCTCTCTGGAGCAGACGATTCAGCAGCA
>JBLMWN010000055.1:0-8030 GCA_050257255.1 Betaproteobacteria bacterium
CGGCGATATTGGCCCCCCAGCCGTCACCATCACCACTCAATCTAAAATTTCGATCAAAATCGGGGGAAGGGCCGCCAAGGTTAACCGTCTTCTCCAGTGTGGCGCGCGCGTGTACATAGTCGATCCCGAGTGCGAGCGACAGGTCATCGTTCACTCTATAGGCAATATTCGGGTTCACGTTGACCGTTTCCAGGTTGGAATACGTGGCCACGTAGCGGGTTTTGCTGGCATCCGACCATCGTGCTGAGAGGCCGAAGGGACTGGTGATGCCGAGGCCCAAGGAAAGCCTGTCGTTCACCTTGTTCGTACCGAACAGAACGAATGGAAGAGCGATGTCCCGCTTCGCCACATCCGTTGTGCCGTCATTGTTTTCGTGAGTGAAGACCGGGTATATGCCAATGATGCCGCCCGAAACCTGTGTCCCGTCGAGCTGGGTGATGCCCGCAGGGTTGTACCAAACTGCTGCAGGATTGTCCGCCTGTCCCGTGAACGCGTTTGCCATTCCCATGGCCGCCGCGTCCTGGTCCGGCAGGCTGAATCCTGCCGCGAAGCTTGTTGAGGAAAATATCGATATGCTGAGTGCCGCTGCCGCGAATACCGCTAACGTCCTTCTCACGTGTATGCCTCCTTCAAAAATGTTTTTCGTTGAAACGTCGTCGATGATGGATAATTATAGGGATAAAGTTTTTGAAGTCAAGCAGGGAAAGAGGGCTTACTGACTTGCGCCGCTCTATTTAAAATCTTCTTTCTTCAAACCGTAACGCGCCATCTTCTCATGGAGGTTTTTGATATTGATGCCCGCGTGCCGGGCGGCCCGGCTCATGTTCCCGCTGTACAGCCTGAGAAGCTGCGAAAAATATTCCTTCTCAAACCGCTCGACGACTTCGGTCTTGGTCTTTCGAAACGGCTGGATGTCGCTTCCCATGCGGAGCGTGGCGTCGAATTTACCGGCCGAGCCGGTGCGCTTGAGGTCGATCCCGCTGAGGGTATCGCCCTTTTCCATGATCACCGCCCGCTCAATGATATTCTCGAGCTCACGCACGTTGCCGGGATAGGAGTACCGGACAAGCGTTGAGAGCGCCTCCGGGGTGATTGAAGTGATCTGTTTCTGGTTTTTTTCACTGTATTTTTTTAGAAAATGTGCCGCCAGGAGCGGCACATCATCAAGCCGCTCGCGGACAGGCGGAAGCTTGATGGGCACGACGTTCAGGCGGTAGAACAGGTCCTCGCGGAACAGCCGCTCGCTCATGGCGCGCTGAAGATCTTTATGAGTCGCTGCGATGACCCGCACGTCGACCTTCACGGTCCGGTTTCCGCCGACGCGCTCGAACTCGCGTTCCTGGAGAACTCTGAGGAGCTTGAGTTGCACGGGCATGGACAACTCGCCGATTTCATCGAGAAAAACGGTGCCGCCGTCGGCCATCTCAAACCTGCCGATGCGCTGCCGGATGGCGCCGGTGAAGGCTCCTTTCTCATGGCCAAAGAGTTCGCTCTCGAGCAGCGTTTCGGGCAAGGCCGAACAGCTCACGACTACAAAAGGCCGGTCCTTCCTCCTGCTGTTGTAATGAATGGCCCGTGCGATGAGCTCTTTGCCGGTGCCGCTCTCGCCATGGATCAGGACCGTTGCATCCGTCTCCGCTACCGTACGGATGAGATGGAATATCTCCTGCATCTGCGGGTTCCTGCCCAGGATATTGCCGAACTGATAGCGTTCTTCAACCTCCTGCCGGAGATTTTCCACCTCGCGCGAGAGCCTGCGTCGTTCGACGGCGTTCTTGACCTGGAGACTCAGATCTTCATACTGGATGGGTTTGGTCAGATAGCTGTAAGCTCCGTCCTTCATCGCCTGAACGGCCATCTCGATGGTCCCGTATGCGGTCACAACGATGACCGGGATAGCATTCCTGTTCAGGCCTGGAAGGCGACCGCTCCGCAAACGCTCAAGAAATTCCATGCCCGTGAGACGGGGCATCTGGTGATCGACGATGATAGCGTCGAAGTCCCGTCCTTCCAGCTTACGGAGCGCCTCCACGCCGTCTTCCGCCGTCTCGACCTCGTACCCTTCTTTTCTGAGATTTGCAGACATGACGAGCAGGATATCGGGCTCATCATCAACTATTAAGAGAGAACCTTTCATCACAATTTCGGAATGCGGATTTCGGAATGCGGAATATCGGTATCTTCGGCCCCGTCTTTCACTCCGAACGGAGCCTGCCTCGGAATGCTTTCATCGGGGGAACGCTGAACCACGGACTCGTTTTTTACCGGCAGTCGCACGATGACACGGGTGCCGCCCGTTTCCGGGTATTCCATGATGATCTCGCCGCCGTGGTTTTTGAGAACCCGCTGCACGATGGTCAGTCCAAGACCCGTGCCCTTGATCTTGGTCGTAAAAAAAGACTGGAATATCCGCTCGCGGTCCTGTTCTGCGATACCCTGCCCCGAATCCTGAACGCTGATTTCTACTGCTTCGCCTCCCGGTACACAACCAGTGGTAATTCTGAGCACTCCTCCTCCGGACATGGCTTCGACGGCGTTTCGAAGAATGTTCTGCAGCGCCTGCTCGATCTGAAGTTCATCGGCCTGGATGAAAGGGATGTCAGGCGCCAGTTCCTGGACCACGTCGATATGCAGATCGTGTAGTTGCTCGCACAAAGAATCGACGGCCTGGTCGAGGACCGCATTCACCTGCACCGTCGTCAGCCGCATGCGCAGAGGCTTGGAGACATACAGGAGATCGGAGGCCACCTGGTTGACCCTGACCGCCTGACGCTTGATGAGATTCGTAAACTTCTGGAGCGTCTCGTCTCCGGTGTACTCTGTAGAAAGGTAATGGGCAGCCCCCGTAATGGCGTTCAGCGGGTTCCTGACCTCATGGGCAACGCGGGCCGCCATCTCACCGAGCTCCGCCAGCCGGCGCGAGTGCTCCAGTCGCTCCGCCAGCCTCACCTTTTCCGTCACGTCCTTGATGTATTCCACGACCTGGACGACGCGATTGCCGCGGTCCAGGAGGGGGAACGTGCTGATCTCTACCACCCGTTCATCCGGACCGGCCGAAGCCGTCAGAAGGAGCTTTCTCGTGATAGAGGACGGCTGCCCGGTCCTGAACGTCTCTTCCGCGGGGCAGTCAACGCAGATCTTTGCGCCGAAGGAACAGGCCTCGTAACAGCGTGCGCCGATCCTGATGTCCCTGGCGAGAAGGGCGGTCATGGACTTGTTTACAGCGGTAATCCGGAAATCGCCGTCTATGACTTGGATGCCATCCGTGATTCCGTCGAACACTGCGAGAAGCCGTTTGCGGGCGTCGGAGATCTGATCCTCCATTTCTTTTTTCCGTGTGATATTTTCAAGCATGATCACCACACCATTGCCGACGGACCAGGCCATGCGGCCGAGAGGGTACACGCTGTAGCTTACCACCTTCCGCTGATCATTCTTCGTGACGAGGTCGTATTCGAGATCAAGCGCGGCGCCCGCTGCCCAGACCGCATCCGAGAGGCGCTCCCACAGCGCGCGAAGAGCATGATCGTCAAACCCCATGATCCGGCCGATCTCGTTCATGTGCCTGCCGATCACCATCACGCGCGGCAGGCCGAACAGTTTTTCCGCAGCAGCATTGAAGACCCTGATCCGGCCTTCTCCATCGAGGGAAATGATGCCGGTGGTGACGCTGTCCACCAGACTGCCGAGGTGATGCAGAATGTCATCGCGTCCGCTGTCAGGAGAGCCGGTCGTCTGAAGGGGGGTCGTCTGCGGTCTGATGTCGCCCCCCAGCGAACGGAATTCCCCGGACGCTTTCTGTCGCACGGTCCGGATGAAATTAAATCTTGATCTATTAGAGTGCTGTTTCTTTGCCATCTCGCTCTGCTTTCTCCGATCCTGACGAATACTGGTAATAGGAATGCATCCCGAGTTTCAGCAGGCCTTTTTCGATGAGCCGCCTGGCGGATTCCGCGACCCGCGGGTCGAATTGCCGTCCCGCTTCCCGCTCCAGTTCCAGGAGAACCTCCGGGCCCGAGATGGTGCCGCGGTAAGGCCGTTCGGAGATCATGGCATCAATCGTATCTGCAACATTCAGGATTCGCGCCGGGAGTGAAATCTGATCGCCGGCGAGACCCTGGGGATAACCCTTTCCGTCGTAGCGTTCATGGTGCTGATAGATCGCACTGGTGATGAAGGCCGAGAAGCCGATCGGTTCGAGAATCCTGAGCCCGTGCGCCGGATGGTCTTTCATGATGTCGAACTCCTCGGGGCTCAGGCGCTCCGGTTTGCTGATGATACGCTCACTGATGCCGATCTTGCCGACGTCATGAAGAATGGATGCGATGTGGATTTCCTCGAGCTGCGAAGGACTCATCCCCATGTCCCGCGCGATGGCCACGGCATATTTGGCGACATTGGTGGAGTGCCAGCGGGTATACGGATCCTTCGCCTCGACAGCGGCAACCAGGGCCTGGACCGTACGGAAGTAATTCTCCCGCAGGTCCTCATAGAGCGACGCGTTTTCCATGGCTGTTACTACCTGGCTTGACAGAATCAGCACCACCTGAAGATCGCTGGTAGTGAACGGCGGCCCTGAGAACCTGCTCACGCTGAGCACGCCGAAGAGCTTGTTCTTGCCGATGAGCGGCACCGACATCGATGACGCCGGCATATTCTCAAGGTTGATCGCGTCCATCACTTCCTGGTCGGGGTGTTTTCCCGCCGAGATTATCAACGGCTTCCGGTACTTCAGCACCAGTCCGGCGACGCCCTCTCCAAGCCGGCGGCGGGCTTTCAATGCCGTATCGGTCGACAATCCGTGTGACGCACGGATCAGGAGGGTTCCGCTGGTTTCATCCATCAGCATCAGCGAGACGCGGTCCACGGCGAATTCCTGCACCAGCACTTCGGTGATAATCTTAAAGAGGTGCGCAAGGTCAATTTCGGTCACGAGCAGCTTGCTGATCTCGAACAAAGGAATCAGCGCTTTAAGCCTGATATTTTCCTTTTTGAGCCGGCTGCGGTTGATCGCGCGGTCAACGGCGCCGAGTAGTTCGTCCTGGGTAAAAGGCTTGAGGACGAAACCGTCCACACCCCGCATGAGGGACTCGATCGCCGTATCAAGGGTACCGTGTCCCGTGATGAAAATCGTCACCAGATCGTAGTTCCGGTCCTTGACCCGCTCAAAAAGCTCCAAGCCATCTATTTCCGGCATCTTAATATCTGTGATCATCAGGTCCGCCGGCGTGCGTCCAAGCTCTTCCAGTGCCATAGCGCCGTTCGCCGCCGTGGTGACCTGGTATCCCTCTGCAGTCAGGATATGGTAACACAGGTCTCTGATTATGTTCTCGTCGTCGACGACGAGAATTTTCTCACCAGCCATGAGTACGGCTCCTCGTTTTAATTTGGGATTGCGGATTGAAAATCCGAAATCTGCAATCCGAGTTCTACAATGCTTGATGAACTCGTAAAAAGTCTATTTTAACCGCAGAGTCGCAGAGAGCGCTGAGGAAATCATTTATTTCTTAAAGTTTTTTCTCCGCGTCTCGGCGTCTCCGTGGTAGATTTTTTATGAATTCATCATTCTTGCACTGGCAGAATGACCCGGAACGTCGAGCCTTCACCGATTTTGCTATCCACCTCGATACGTCCGCCGTGATTCTGAACGATCATGTAACTGATTGAAAGTCCCAGGCCGGTCCCTTCACCATCAGGCCGCATCGTAAAAAAAGGATCAAAAATCTTATCCAAATGTTCTTCCGGAATGCCTTGGCCGGTATCAGTGAATTCCACCGTCACGACCTCTTTGTCGGAGATGTCCCGGCCCCGCATGCAGCGAATCGTCAGGACCCCTCCCTTGGACATGGCAAAAAAAGCGTTGTTGATCAGGTTCACAAAAACCTGCTTCATTTCGTCGATGTCCAAGGCCACTTGAGGGAGACCGTCGAAGCAGGATGAAACGATCTCCACATTGCTCATTTTCGCCTGCTCGTTCACCAAAAAAATTGTATCTTGAACAAGGCCGGAAATTTCGGTTTTGACAGGCCGCGACGGCTTCCTTCGCGAGAAGTCGAGAAGGTTCCTGAGAATTGCCCTGGCCCGGATCGCATCGCGTTCAATGGTTTTCAACCGTTCTTTCTTGTCCGCGGGAACATCATCGGCCTTGAGCAAGAGACTGACATCCCCGAGGATGCCAGTAAGCGGGTTGTTGACCTCATAGGCAATATTTGTCGCCAGTTCACCGATGGCCGCCAGCTTGGCGCTCTGGACCATCTGGCGCTGGGACACCTGAAGACTCTGTGTCATAGTGTTGAACGCTTCGCCTAGTTCCTTGAATTCACCCCCCCGGGCATCGTTGATGTTGACGCGATGCTGGAGTGCTCCCTGCGATATCCGCCGCGTCGCCTCGAATAGTTTCTGAAGCTGCCGGTCAAGGCTCTTTGCCAGAAACAACGCGGTAATGACGGCGAGGAAGAAGCCAAGCGCCAGCGTGATGTACAGCACATTCCTGACTTCCCGGATAGTGGCCATGGTTTCCTGGGTCTTCTGTTGGAGGCGAACGTTGGCTGTAAAGGCCATGCCTTGAGTCATGGCAATGAGATCCTGGCCGAGATCCTGTGCCCGATGCTCAAGAGAGGCTATCTGCAGAGAGTTCGCGGACGCCGTAACGAGGCGGCTGATTGCGGCCTTGTAATCATTGGCCATATCGCGCATGCCCAGGAGCCCCTGGGTCAATTCGGGCGAATGATGACACCCCATGCACGAATCCATCAGGTGGTCCATCTCCTGAACTTGCGCAATCAGTGCGTCCACATCTCCCCTGTTCCGGATCCTGTTTCGGTAGATATGCGACTGGACATACTGTACATGAATAATCAAGTCTTCGCGCAGGATTTCAACTTGATGGAGCATGATCAGCTTGTCCATGCGCTGTGTCGTCTTCGTAATGTAGAGTGCTGCGATGATGCTCCCGCCAAGGAAAATAACGAGCGGCAGGCCAAAGCCCATAAGAATTTTCTTTTTCATTGTAGTCAGTTACGAATCAAAATCTTCTCAAAATGGGAAGAAAATTTTTACCGCGAAGCCTCTAGGAACGCGAAGGAAATCCTAAGTCTTGATATTAAACGTCGATAAATTTTTGCCTTCCTTCGCGACCTTCGCGCCTCTCGTGCCCAGCGATTACGATTGCGTCAGCGAGAGTGCAGGGTATGGCGGTTCAAGGTATTGCTTCCAGCTTGTCTGGGTTAGGAATATAGTTGGTTTATAGCCGGCATATCTGATCGAGAGAAGGCGGATCGGGATGGGGGAAAATGGAGGTTTGACTTCAACAAGTCCATCATTTTTAAAGACGACCAGGACATATCCAGCGCGGATTAGGCATCCCCTTATGTTTACTCAGGCCACGACGTTCCCAAAGTTGTCCCAAAGTTCTTCTTGCCCCATAAAATATTATCAGCGATCATGCAATAAATGACCGTCTTCATTCGTCATAATAACAGGGACGGAAGGGACGGGAGACGCAGAATGGCAGATTATGGATGAAAAAGCCGGACAGCGCGATCCTGGCCGGTTTTTCAGTGAAAAGTATCGGAATCTGATCAACTATTTTCAGGTGAATTATTAGGACCTTTCCGATATGGAGGCTGAAGATATCGTCAGCGATCTGATGGCAGAACTGCTCGAGAAGGTGGATATCCTGGACCGGGTCGAGAATATATCCGCATATATCTATCAGTCGATCCGGAATAAGGCCAACGACTATCTGAGGAGAAGGAAAAAAACCGTCTCTTTCGGCGATTTAGTTTCTGAGGAACCGAAACAGTCTGCGCGGGAAGCGATACCGGAGCCACGATACGATATGACCGCGGAGCTGGAAGCGGCGGAGATCCGGCGCCGTCTTGTTCAGGCCCTGGATGCGCTCGAACCGAATCAGCGGGCGGTCTGGATCGCCACGGAGCTTGACGGCTATTCGTTTCGCGAGCTTTCGGAAGAATGGGGCGTGCCCATCGGCACGCTTCTGGCCAGAAAGCACCGGGCCAACGCAGCCC
>JBLMWN010000056.1:0-16468 GCA_050257255.1 Betaproteobacteria bacterium
GAATGCCCAGCGGGCAATTTGGGGTTCACCGAGCTTATCGTATGCCGTCGCCAGGCCAAGCAGTGCCTCCGCGCCTCGCTTTTTTTCGAGGGACCGTTTGAAGATATTGACGGCCTCCTGGTAATCGCCGTTACCGATCGCACGAACGCCGCGTTCGTTAAGGCTCATTGCGAGACACCTCTCCAGCGATGTTTACGCCTTTGTCCGCTACGTGCTCCCATGCGGTTTTGCCTCTGAGAAACTGAAACAGGGCCTGTGTCCTCCAGAACGACGTTATCTGCCGGTAACAGAAATTTTCAAGCACGGCATACCACAACAATCGCATGAGATGAGACCACTTGGGATATCTCCGGTAGGTAAGTTCCGCCAAAAATACGCCGGATATCGAAAGAAAAGCCCCGTAGAATATTGCGAGCGTCAGAAAAAGCAGGAAAAAATCGGCACTGAGCAAGCCCAGCAGGTAAGAACACGGGACCATCACATACCCCACCAATTCCACAAGGGGGCCGAACGTTTCAAACAGCAGGTAATAGGGCAATACCAGTAATCCCATTCGTCCATATCTCGGATTAAAGATCATTGATTTATACTGGAACATCGTCTGGATCAGGCCGAGATGCCATCTCCTCCGCTGTCTTCCCAGCATCTTCATGCACTCCGGCACTTCCGTCCAGCAGATGGGGTCAGATATGAATTTTATCCGGTAAGGCTTCTTCTTCCGCAGATAGAGCTCGTGAAGCCTCACGATGATTTCCATATCCTCGGTTGTGTTCCCTTTTCTGTAGCCTCCCACCTCGATTACCGCCGTCTTGTCGAACAGAGAAAAAGTCCCGGAAAGGATGAGGAGGGAGTTCAGGGCATTCCATCCCATTCTCCCGAATAGGAATGTCCGAGCGTATTCCACGATCTGAAACAGGGGTAGGGCCCGCTTCGGAAGCTTAATCTCCGTTATGACACTGTCCTTGAGGGATACCCCGTTCAAAATCTTCACGACACCGCCGCATGCAACGACGGGAACGTTGCTTTCCATGATCGGAGTCATGAGCTTGATGAGGCTGTCTTTCTCCAGGAGAGAGTCGGCGTCGACGGAACAGAAGTAGGGGCTTCTCGACACCGTGATTCCGCAGTTCAGGGCGTCGGCCTTGCCACTTCGTTCTTTATCAATGACGACGAGGTTCGGGATTTCAGGGTTATAGTAGAACCCCTTTACCGGTATGGTCTTCAGGAAGTTCCTGTGTACGAGGTCTACTTTTTGCAAACTGAATGCGCCGATAACGGCATCAAGCGTTCTGTCTTCAGAGCCGTCATTGATAACGATGACCTCATAGAGGGGGTAGTCTATGGCAAGCGCAGACCGTATCGTTCTCACGACCACCTTTTCTTCGTTGTATGCAGGGATAAGGACGGAGACTGAAGGAGTTTCGGGAGATACGCTGTATTCCCTGAATGGCTCATACTTGACACGGCGGATATGCCTGAGGATGACGACGAGCGCGATCGTCAAGAGCACCGTGTACAAGACGCTCACGACGCCATAATAGAAACCGACGAAATAATTAAAACCGAGCGCAAACGATATCAAAATCGCTTTCATGCCTTGTTTCCTTCCCTGTCCCTATGCGCGCCGGGCAGACCCGGCTTTATCCGCGCATCGTGAATGCTTTCGCGGAGGCCGGCTGTTTCTTTCAACAGGAGCGCTATCTCCTGTTTGATCTCATCCTTTTTCCCCTTGTCCAAATAGTCATAAAGCCGGGTAGAAAAATTCAGGGAGTGCATGATCTTGAGAATCTCGCGGGATTTCTCATAGACTTCCCCGTTGCGGCCCGTCAGGTTCGCGATCAGCCGTTGAGTAAGGTTTGTCCGCTGCGCTTCGTCGCAAATACTTTCTTTCGCGTAACGATCCCTGTCTTTCAGAATATTCAGAAAGACTTCCAGTGAGGCATCACCGATGTTCGCCAGCGCCCGTGCAGCGGCATTTCTCACCTGCCAGTTCTGATCGAACAACAAGGCCCCCAGGTGTTCAACCGCCCGTACATATCTCAACTGTTCCAATGCCCGTGCCGCCTGAAGCCTCACAAACCATACAGCGTCTTCAAGCAAAGGGAGCAGGAGTTCCCGATGGGATACGTCCGTGGAGGAGTGGTGCATCCCGAATACCCGTATCGCCCTCGCCCGGACTTCTGCGTCATATGCGCTCAGATTCGCAGCGGCGAACGAGAACGATAGCGGGGTCGCCGGCAGATGAGAAAGCACTTTTAGCAGAGACGCCTTGATCTTCGGTTCATCGAATTTTTGACCGTAGGTTACGAGGAGCGGCACAGCGTCGGCTTTGAAATTTATGAGAGATGCTTCTATGGTTTTTTGCGAGACGAGTGATTTCGCGTATAGTTCGGGTAATCGTTCCAGGATGCCCTTCAGCCCTTCTTGCCCCCGTATCCTGCATAAGGCCCGCACCGTAACCGTCAATACCTCGGGGTCTTCGTCGGTGTTCAATATCCTGACGAGGCTTGTGGTCGAAGATTCGCTCAGCATCTTTCCGAGTTTGTCGATTGCCGCAGCCTTTGTTATCGCCCGCTTACTTTTTAACTTGCCTTCGTAGTAATCCCGGTACCCGAGTTGATGGAATAAGCGCGATATATCCCTCTCGTAGGCGCTGTTTGCGATCTGCCCGAGCAGCACCTCCTCAACGGCACGCCACTGAAGACTGAGCGTTCGTTCCCGGAGGTCGTCGATGATAACCGCCACCCTGTTCGATCGAAGCGCATGAGACAGTTTCTGCCGGTACGATTCTCTGTACCGGTCCAATGCGGCATATTTTCTGGCATTCAATATTCTTCGTGTTACCGCAGCAAAAAGTAAGCCGAGGATGAAAATAATGATGCCGGCAATGATGATGATGAGAAGGTGCTTGTAAGAATACGTCATTGCTTTTTATATCTCCAGCGCAGTCCAAACATTATTTGTAACTACCGAAAATAATTGCAATAAGTGTGCCCAAAAAACCTCTTTTTATTCTCGCCAGTTACAAAACACCTGTCGGGACACTGTATCAAAACTTCCCATATGGAGAAATTATTGTGTAAAATACTTCCCATGGAAAAAACCATAGCTTTTTCTATACTGTCGCCGTTCACGGATTTACCTATTTTGCCCTTGAAAGCATACGAAAAGAATGCGCCGATGATGATCGTGAAATAGCAAGCGGGATTCGACAGCGAGCCCCTGCTGCTCCCGAATGGCCTTCTGAAATGTGCACCGGATCCATCCCGGGGATGTCACTTTTGACGGTTTTTGAATCCTTCCGGTTTTTATCATCTGGCCACCTGCTTCATACCGTGCTTCAGTTGGAAATATCATGGCCTAATCTCTGCCAATCGACAATATTGCACCATTCATGACATGAGCAGATACCAGAGCCCACGCATCTCAAAAGGGGCTTCCGACATCGACGGATGACGATGTGAGCATATTTAGTCCAAGAGAGAATTTTTTGCGATTTAAGAATATAAGATATTTTAAGAAATGGCAAGCGCTTCAACAAAAAAAATGTGGTGATAAACGGCCGCGTTTGGGGTGGAGGCAGACAGCACAGACGGAGGTTGTCCCGATGACGGTCGGGTTTGAGAATATGGGGTAGAGCAAAATATCTTCTGTTATTCTAAGCTCTTTGTTACTATCTCGTGCACGTCCTTCGACAGCTTCGGCACTTGTAGTATCCGTTCAAGCTGTGCCCGCATCTGTGATTTTCGTTTTTCATCATACCGTTTCCACATCGTAAATGCCGAGACGAGGCGCGCGGCGATTTGAGGATTCATGGAATCGATGGTGATGACATGGTCGGCGAGGAACGCGTATCCTTCGCCGCTCGAGTCGTGAAAGCGGACGGCATTCGCTGAAAATGCTCCGATGAGTGAGCGGACCTTGTTCGGGTTCTTGATGTTGAAGGCCGGATGACGCGTGAGCGCCCGAACGGTCTCGAGCGTATCCGGAAGGCGCGACAGGGCCTGAATCGAAAGCCACTTGTCCATGACCAGCGGATCGTCCTTCCATTTCCTGTAAAACGACTCAAGAGCCTCCGGCCGTTCCGGACAGTCTGAATTTACAAGGCTCCCGAGGCTCGCAACAACGTCGGTCATGTTTGAAGCCGTACGATACTGCTCCATGCAAAGGTTCCGGATGTCCGGTTCATCGAGCTCCATAAGATAGGCAAGGCACGTGTTCTTGAGACTTCTTCGTCCTATCGCTTCCTGGTCATGGCGATAGGGGCCGGCATCCCGCTGCGCGTGATATACGGCGAGAAAGGCTTCCTTCAGCTCGGCGGCCAGGGCCCTCTGCACAAACCTCCGCGCCTCATGGATTGCGGTGGGATCGATTATTTCCATAAAATCGGCAAGATAGGTCTCGGCAGGGAGCGCAAGGGCAAAGGCCTGGAACGCCTTGTCGTCCATCGCGGCAATGAGCGTCTTTTTGAAAGCAGCGATAAACTTCGGGTCGAGGAGGAGCTTATTTCCCTGCTGATAATCTGCGATGAGTTTCAGGATGATTTTGACCGCAAGCTGCTGCCCAGCATCCCACCGGTTGAACTCGTCGGAATCGTTGGCCATGAGAAACAGCCGGTCGTCATCGGAGAGGTCGAGGTTCACCTTGACCGGCGCGGAGAAGTGTCGCAGGATTGACGGTACTGGATCATGCGGGACATCAATGAACACAAAGGTTTCTTCCGTCTTTCTTAATTCGAGTATTCTTGTCCCTCCCTCACCTCGTCCCCCCGTCTCACCGTTGAGTTTCAGAGTAAGATCCTGCCCATCCTTCCCGATCAGGCCTATAGCAACCGGAATATGCATCGGCTTCTTCTCCGGCTGGCCTGGCGTCACGGGGCACGTCTGTCTAAACGTCAGCGTGAAGCTCTTAGCTCGTGGATCATAGGACCGGCTGACCTGAAGCTCGGGCGTGCCTGCCTGGGAGTACCAGAGTTTGAACTGGCCGAGGTCAACGCCGTTCGCGTCCTCCATAGCTTTTACGAAGTCATCGGTCGTGACCGCCTGCCCGTCATAACGCGAAAAGTAGAGGTCCGTGCCCTTGCGGAAGCCATCGGGACCAAGAAGGGTCCTTATCATTCGGATCACCTCAGCGCCCTTGTTGTAGACCGTCAGGGTGTAGAAGTTGTTGATCTCCACGTAGGACTCGGGCCGGACGGGATGGGCCATGGGGCCTGCGTCTTCGCGGAACTGATGCGTGCGGAGGACGTTGACGTCGCTGATGCGCTTCACGCCGGGTGATGTCATGTCCTCCATGAAATGCTGGTCCCGAAAAACGGTAAACCCTTCCTTGAGCGAAAGCTGGAACCAGTCGCGGCACGTGACGCGGTCGCCGGACCAGTTGTGGAAGTACTCGTGGCCTACCACGCCCATGATGCCCTGAAAGTCGGAGTCCGTGGCGGTCTCGGGCCGGGCGAGCACGTATTTGGAGTTGAAGAGATTGAGCCCTTTGTTCTCCATGGCGCCCATATTGAAATCGTCGACAGCCACGATCATAAACGTGTCGAGATCGTACTCCCGGCCGTACGCTTCCTCGTCCCACTTCATGGCCAGTCTGAGCGACTCCAGGGCATGAAGGCATTCGTCCTTCTTGTGATGTTGAACAAAGATGTTCAGATCCACGGTTCTTCCCGACATGGTCGTGAAGCCGTCGCGGATGCGCGCAAAGTCACCTGCCACGAGGGCGAAGAGATAGGCGGGCTTGGGAAAGGGGTCGTGCCATTTGGCGAAGTGCCTGCCACCGCGCCTGTCACCGGAGCCGATCAGGTTCCCGTTCGAGAGGAGGACGGGAAATTTTTTCTTGTCCGCAATGATGGTGGTGAAAAACCGGGCCATCACGTCCGGCCGGTCGGGGTAAAAGGTGATCTTCCGGAACCCCTCTGCCTCGCACTGCGTGCAGAAGTTTCCGCCCGACAGGTAGAGGCCCGAAAGCTCTGTGTTCGCCGAGGGATCGATTTCCGTCTCGATCTCGAGCGTGAACCGGTCGGGAACAGGCAGGATCGTAAGCGACTCCGTATCGAGCTTGTAGTCATGCTCGCTCAGGAGCCGCCCGTCGAGAGTGACAGACGTGAGCACAAGGTCTTTGCCGTTCAGTACGAGCGGGTGGATCCCCTCGCATCGGTCGTGATTGCAGACCGCAGTCATGAGCGATTTGACGCGCGTCCGCGCTTCATCGAGCTCGAATTCGAGCATGACTGTCTCAATACGGTAATCGGGCGGACGGTAGTCCTTGAGATAGACGGTCTTAGGGGTCTCTGCGTTCCGAGCTCTTGTCATGAAATCTCCTGGTTATGTATGATTGGCCCGAAGGGGAACCGCTGACTTTAACCGCGCTCCGAGCGCCGGCTGATGACTGACGAACTGACATCAACGCGTGCTCATGGATGCAATACCATTATATCAGAACGGAGAAAAAGAGGTAAGGGGTTCCGGAGTTAGAGAAGCTCACTGCGGAAACGGCAACATTAAAGCACGATCTTCCTTTTACGATAACGGAGGGAAGTAAATGGGCGGGAACGATGAGGGCCTTCACGTCAACCCGTTACTTCGTCCAGTGGTATTTCTCGATCACCACCAGCGTCCGTGTTGATTGTACGTCGGGGTTCCCCTGGATGACGTCCATGATCAGACGGTCGAGTTCTTCCAGAGACGCCGCATGCACCTTGGCAATGACATCGGTATCCCCGTACACGGCAGCTGCCTCTTTGATCTCGGGATATTTGCTCAGATATTCGACCACTGCGCTCGAGCGTTTTGCGGGCACTTCGACGAGTGCGAATGCGGTAACCATGAGGACACCTCCGTTTCTTCATGCTCACACCCGCTTGTTTTAACGGATGATGATATGCTGCTTAGTTTATGATGAGAGCATTCCAATATTTTGAACGGACACGGAATGCAGAGCGTCAATCCGCGGGGTCGGACCACGGTGACTGCGCGCCAGTATCTTCAGGATAAGATGTGATACAACATCGAAATCAAAGGGCTTTTCCAGACACTCGGAAATTCCCAATGCATTCAATCTTCGCATCACGTCAGGAGATTTGTCTCCGGTCGCGACCATGAGGGGGATATGGGGAAAATGCCTGTTGCGGTAATCGATCAGACCGTACCCGTCCATGACGGGCATGCTGATGTCAGTCAGGATAAGATCAACCGGAACGCTGTTCAGGATGTCCACGCCTTCCCGTCCGTTCAGCGCTTTCAGGATGTTGCCGTACTTGACGTGTCTCCCAAGAGTCATCGCAAGTGCTTCGATAATGTATACGTTATCGTCGACAAGAAGGACCGTATCCATATATCATCCTTTCAGAATAAATTTCATTTAACAATCAGCAGACGGTGTTGTTGCGCACTCGGCAGTATTTGTTTTCCGGTTGTTTTATAACGCGTACAAAGAGCGAGATGAAAACAGCCTGCAAGGCATGGACCGATCTCCGCGCCGGAAGAGCTTTCCCTACGAGAGAAGGGTCCGGACCGTTCTTATCAGGTTGTTAAAATCCAGGGGCTTGTCAAAAAAGTAATTTCCCTGCGTTTCGAGATTTAAGACCGTCCCGGTATCGGCATAGGCGCTCATTACGATGACCGGCGTTGCAGGCCGGTGTTCATTCATCCAAAGCGCCAGTTCCAAGCCGCCCACAGCGGGCATGCGCAGGTCCGTGATGACGAGATCCACGGGAGTGGTTTTGACGATCGCGATTGCCTGCTCCCCATCTTCCGCGGTATAGACGTTCAGGTCTTCCTTAAAGACCATGAGCCCGTCCGCCAGGGCGGAGCGGAAGGATTGGTCATCATCCACGATCAGGACAGTCTTGATGTTTCCATTGCCCTCATGCGGGGCATCAATCTCTGCAACAACCTGGTTACTCTTCCTGCCAGCCATGATTGCTCCCGATCTCTCTGACGCGCTTGCAGAGGTTCCTTCCGCGCTACAGCATATCGCTCAATTCGATGTTCCGGGACCGTGTAAAATTCCGGAGTTTCCTGATGGCCTGGTTCTCGATCTGTCTCACCCGCTCGCGCGTGATGCCGAACTGTCTGCCGATGCTGTCGAGGGTCCGCGGGGTCGTCCTGTTTAGGCCGTAGCGCATCTCGATGACGTTGCGTTCCGTGGGCGGAAGTTCTGCAATCCATGCGCTGAGATACTGGCGCCGCAAGCGCTCATCGCTCTCACTGGAAGGCAAAGGAGTGTTCTCGTCGCTCAGGACATCCTTGAGGGTGTCCTCGCCTTCGCCGTTGATGAGCATATCGAGCGAGTACGTTTCCCTGGTCACCTGTGAAAGCGCCCTCACGCGGTTGATGTTGATGCGCATCTTTTTGGCCACCTCTTCATTTGATGGTTCACGGCCAAGCAGCTGCGTCAGCTTCCGCACTGTGCGGCTGTAGGAATTGGCAAGCTCTGCGACATGGACGGGCAGGCGAATGATGCGAACCTGGTTCGCAATGGCCCGCTCGACCGACTGTCGAATCCACCACGACGCGTAGGTACTGAACCTGAAGCCCCGTTCATAATCGAATTTCTCTACGGCCCTGATGAGCCCGAGGTTTCCCTCCTCGATGATGTCCGAGAAGGGCAGGCCCCTGTTGATATACCGCTTGCCGATGGCAACAACAAGGCGGAGATTGGACTGGATCATCTTGCTGCGGGCTTCCCGGTCTCCCTCCTGGACCCGTTTTGCCAGCGACTGTTCTTCCTCGAAGGTAAGGAGCGGCGTTTTCCGGATCTCCTGCAGGTACAGCTTGACCGTGTCCAGATCTGTTTCCGCCGACCCTTCACGTTTGCGCTTTGCCCGGAAAGGGACGACCTGCCCGTGGCCGTCGCTCTCTCGAGCTTCGAGATGCTCAGGCTCGCCTTCCCACGTATCATTCATATATTGATCAAGAATCGGCTCTTCTTCGAATGCGACTGCTGATTTGGTAATCATAGTGCCTCCGTATTTTTGAGTTCAAAGCGTAGATTGACCCGTTACAACTTCAACCTCGCACTTTTTCAACTGCTCACATGGCCGTCCGCTGGTACACTCGTGTTTCACTCTCTCTTTGCGTTCTTCCCGGCGGGCGCGTTTTTCACTTTATTTCATGTCACAGCCAGAATTGCATGGCCAATCTCGTCGAGGTCCAACGGCTTTTCGAGGTACAGCGCGAACTGCAGGTCTTTCAACCGCGCCTCAACATGTGGCCGGGCATAGGCGGACATGATGATGACCGGCACACGGGGACGGGCTTGTTGAACTTGGCGCAGGAACTCAAAACCATCCATGCCGGGCATATTCAGGTCCGTGACCACCACGTCTACCACGGCCGTTTTAAGGATCTCAAGGGCTTTTTCCCCGCCATTCGCCGTAATGATTGTGAGCTTCTTCGAATACAGGTGAAGTCCTTCCGCGAGGCTCTTGAGAAAATGCATTTCGTCATCGATCAGAAGGACATCCACCATGTGCCGCTCACTCCCTATGGGGGTTCAGAAGAGCAAGAAAGATGCCGGGAAAAGGATCAGAAAGAACACGCAGGATATCAACTGTTTACAGAGAGGAGAAAAATGAGGACAAGAAAAGTCAGCTATTCTGGGTAGTTCATTTTGAATGGGTAGGTCATTTTAGGCCGTACTCCTTTAGTTTTCTCTTGAGGGTCGAGAGGGAGATGCCGAGGGTTTTGGCGGTCTGGGTAAGATTGTCTGAGAGGGCCGTCAGGGCACTCTGGATGATTTCCCGCTCCGCCTGCGCCAAGGTTTTGATTTCTCCCGCAGGGACGGCCGCCTGAAATGCAGGCCCGGCGGCCGCTGCCGGCTTCTCTATGAGCAGGGAAGGGGCGAGGACCGATCCCTTATGGAGAAACAGCGCCCGCTCGAGGATGTTCCGGAGTTCGCGCACGTTTCCCGGCCAGTCGTATTTCATGAGCTTCGCAATTTCGGCGTCGGGAAGTTCCACGGACCGTCCCCGGGCAATAATCGAGAGAAGATAGGAACAGAGCTGGGGAATGTCATCGCGGTGGTCCCGCAGCGGAGGGATGTGGATGCGGACCACGCTGAGGCGGTAGTACAGATCCTTACGGAATGTCTTGCCCAGGGAGTTTTCCAGTTCGGCGTTTGTCGCGGCGATGATGCGTACATTTACCGGGTTGACGGTGGTGCTTCCGATGCGGCGGACTTTCTTGTCCTCAAGGACGCTCAGAAGCTTGGTCTGGAGATGGAGGGGCATGTCACCAATCTCATCCAGGAAGACCGTACCGCCGTCTGCTATCTCGAAAAGCCCTTTCTTCGCGCCCACTGCACCGGTAAAGGCGCCTTTTTCGTAGCCGAACAGCTCAGCCTCGATCAGGTTGTCCGGCAGGGCGGCACAGTTGATGCTGATGAAGGCGGATCGCGCAAAGGCGCTCTTGTAGTGGATCGTCTTGGCAACCAGGTTCTTGCCCGTGCCGGTCTCGCCGGTGATCAGAACCGGCCCGTCCATGGCGGACGCCATATCCACGAGCCGGACGACCTCGGCAAAGTCGTTGCTGTTGCCGATGATGATTGAGGTCTCCCGGTCCTTGTCGCGGGCGTAATTCTGGACCTGCTCGACGCGCTCCAGGTCCAGGGTCCGGAGAGTGTTCTCGATCGTAAGCCTGAGCTCCTCGATATCGAACGGTTTCGACAGGTAATCATGAGCCCCCATGCGCACCGCTGTCACGGCGTTCTCGAAGCTCGGAAAGGCGGTGATGAAGATGATCTTGGTCTGTTCGTTTTTTTCAAGAATTGCCGGCGCGAGGGCGTGACCCTCTCCGTCGGGGAGCTTCTGGTCCAGGAGCACGATGTCTATCTTCTTGCTGGAGCAGGCCGCTAATCCTTCTGCGCTGGTGTGGGCAATAAGGACCTCGAGTCCGTCGCTCTGGAGGTAGTCCCGGACGGTGTTGCAGAACACTTTTTCATCGTCGATGATAAGGAGAGTCTTCTTACCGCGGTGCTGCATATTTCCCCTCCGGCAGATAAATGTTCACGGTCGTCCCCTGGTCCTGCAGGCTTGTGATATCGATCTCGCCCTTCATCTTGGCCAGCGTTTTCCTGACGATGACGAGGCCGAGCCCCGTGCCGTGGGGCTTCGACGTATAGAACGGTTTGAACAGCTCCTGCTGCTGTTTCTCGGTCATTCCGCAGCCGTTGTCCGAGACCTGCAGAAGAACCCGCCCGTATTTCTTGAGGACCGTTACGCTGATCGTCGGGGCATCCCTTCCGCCGAAGGCGTCGGCTGCGTTGGTCATGATGTTCAACAGCACCTGCTGCAGCGCCCGGGGGTCCGCCACGGCCCATTCCGCATCGGGGCAGACTTCATACAGTATGGTGATCCCTTTTTTCTCGAAATCTTCTGTGACGAGCTGGAAAAATTTTATCAGGAAGGCGGACAGGTTCAGATTCTCCAGCTCAGGCGTTTCGTAGAGATTGTAGTTCCTCAGGTTCTTGAGAAGCTGTTCCACACGGCCGATCTCGCTGAGCGCCCGGTCCACGTAGTCCTTCACAAGCTCTTTCGGCGCATCGTCCAGCTTGTGCTGCAGGACGTTCAGGCTCATCTTCGCCGAGTTGATGGGGTTCCCGATTTCGTGGCGGACGCCGGAGAACACGTAGCCGATGTTGTCCATGGTGTTCACGGACTCGGCGATCGATTCGAGCCGGAGTTTTTCAGTCGCGTCGCGCTTCACCGAGACGAAGTTAATGATATTGCCCGACGCGTCCCTGACCGGAGAGAGCGTGCAGTCTTCAAAATACAGGGAGCCGTCCTTTTTCCTGTTCACGAGCTGCCCACGCCAGACCCCGTCGCGATTGAGTGCCGTCCGGAGCTCTTCATAAAACGCATCGTCTTGCTTGCCGCTGTCCAGGATATGGAGGGTGCGGCCCAGGGCTTCTTTTTTAGAATACCCCGTTATCTGTTCAAATGCCGGGTTTACATACTGGATTCTGCCCGTTGCGGGCTCAGTGATGACCACCGCCTCGGCCGTCGATTCGACCGCGGACGCGAGACGTGCGCGTTCTTCCTCGGCTTTTTTCAGTGCCGTGATGTCGCGGGCCGCGGCAAAGACGCCGATGACCTTCCCCTGCTCGTCACGGTATGCGGATGCATTGTAGAGTACGGGTGTTACGCTGCCGTCGCGGTGGCGGATCTCGAGAGCGTAGTCCATGACCTTGCCTTCCCGGAACACCTTCTGGGAAACGGCCCGCGCCTTCTCAGGCTCGGTGAAATAGTCGGAGAAGACAGTGCCAATCAGTTCGTCACGCAGACGGCCCGTCGCTATCTCGGCGGCGGCGTTAACATCGGTGATCTTCCCATCGGGGCCGATAGTGACCAGCGGATCAAGGCTGGACTCGATCAGACTGCGGTTATAGGCGCTTACGCGCCGCAGTTCCTCCTGGGCGCGTCTGCGGTCGGTGACATTGATGAGGGTCAAGACCAGCCCGCTCACGGAGCCGTCGGCTTCCTTGACCGGCATCAGGTTCCAGTCCCAGTACGTGACGCCGCGTTCCGGGTGCTCCGGGTATTCGAAGGGTCTTTCGTAATCGAAGAAGGGCTCCCCGGTCTTCAGCACGTTCCAGAATACCGCTTCGTTCCCCTGAGGATAAAGGGCGAAGTAGTTCTTTCCGACAAAGAACTCCGGTTCGCGGCCATCGTCCCGGGCGTAGGCCCGATTCACGCGGATGAAGTTGAAGTTCCGGTCCACGTAGGCGACGAGCATGTGGGTGGTTGAGAAGATCCTCTCCAGCAGTTCGGTCGTTTTCTGGAGGGCATCGTAATTCTGCCGGAGTTCGTCTTCCACGCCGAACCGGTAGATCGCCTCGCCGATGATATGCGCAAGCTGCTCCAGGAACGCAACATTTCTGAGAGGGACCATCCCTTCACGTTCATCGGCGAGATGAATGGCCCCCAGAGGGTTTTCACGGTACTGGACGGGGATGACGGCAAGCGATTTGAATCCATGATCCATGCAGATGCCGCGATACCGCTTTTTTTGATCGAGGGCCAGTTCTCCCATAAATTGAAGCGTATCATTGGAAAAGAACGAGCCATTCGGCGTCATGGCGCGGAGATCCGGAGGTTCCGGTTTACCCGCAACGACCCGCGTGCAGATGCACTGATCTTCGATCAGCGACAACGCGCTCTCCTGCTCCAGGAAGGCAGCTTCGTAACCCTCGCATGACTCGAAGGGGATTTCCCTGCTTCGATTTTCGATCCGGATCCCCACGTGGCGGCAGCCGCTCCACTCCTGGAGCAGTTCGCACGCGGCATCCAGATACTTTTTGCGCGTGTATTTTTGCGTGAACAGCTTGAGCAGGGCGTTGGTGACCCTGGCATGCTCCTCGGCCTCTTTTCGCCGCTGCTCATTGGACAGGGAGTCGATGGCGTAGGAAACATCGTCGGCAAGGGACGAGAGGAGCTCTATTTCCTCATTGGTAAAGGACCGGGGCCGGTCTCCGTAGACGGTGAAAGCGCCGACCGCCTTCGTGCCGCGCCGCAGAGGAAATGCGGCCGACGTGCGGAAGCCGTGGCTTAGCGCCTTGTCGCGCCAAGGACGCATCATGGGATCGCGCTCGATGTCGCTGCAGATCCTGTATTTTCCCTCGAAGACAGCCCTGCCTGTGGGCCCTTTTCCTTCCGGGACATTGGCCGCGATAATGGTGATGCCCTGCAGGTACCCGCCTCTGTCGCCGAAGCTGGCAACGGGTATAACCCGATTTGTCACGGAATCGGCGATGCCGATCCACGCCATTCTGAACGCGCCGTCCTGGACGGCGATGCGGCATACCTCGCCGTAGTGTTTTTCGGCGTCATTGATGCGGACGATCGCCTCATTTACCTTGCTGAGCACCGAATACAAGCGGTTCAGGCGTGCGATCTGTTCCTCTGATTGCTTGCGATCGGTGACGTCATGAAAATAGACGGCGAGGCCGTCCTCGGTTGGATACGCGCGGACCTCAACCCATATGTTGAGCAGGGGAGAGATGGCATCAAAGTGGACCGGGACCCGTTCCCGTACGGCTTCATGGTACTGTTCATCAAATATGGTGCCGATCGCTCCAGGCGCCACGTCCCACAGGCTTCTGCCGAGCAGTTCTCCACGGCTTATTCCCCAGAGTCTGGACGCTTCGGTGTTCACATACGTGAACCGCCAATTACGGTCCATCGTGAAGAACCCTTCGTCCATGTTCTCGAGCGTCTCGAAGAGCTTCTGCCTCGACTGCCTGAGTTGGTCTTCCGCCCGGTTCCGCTCGCGGCGCACTTGTGCCTCGCGCAGTTCCCGCTCCACGGCGGGGACGAGCCTGGCAAGGTTGCCCTTGATGATATAATCGTGAGCCCCGGCCTTCATCGCCCCCACGGCAATGTCTTCGCCGATGTTGCCAGACACGATGATGAAGGGCAGGTCGAATTGGCCTTGCTTAAGGACCGTCAGGGCAGCGGGGCCGCTGAATTTCGGCATGAGGTAGTCGGAAATGACGATGTCCCACTGCTTCCGTTCAAGCGCGGCTTTCATGGACTCTGCTGTCTCGACGCGTTCGTAGACCGTATCATAGCCTCCGCGACGCAGCTCGCGGAGGAGCAGAAGGGCATCGTCCTCGGAATCTTCTACGATCAGTATGTGGAGAGGCTTGTTCATTGCAAATGTTATGGGTCTGATACTAACTCGAAACTCCGAACGCTGAACTGTTTTAAAATCACGGTGCTTCGTTGAGAACAAGCCAGTACAACCCGAGCTGGTTCACTGCATCGGCGAACTGGTTGAAGTCCACGGGTTTTCTGATGTAGCTGTTCGCGCCCAGCTTGTAGCTCTCGACCCGGTCCTTGTCTTCGTTCGACGTGGTGAGGACCACGACGGGAAGGAGCCTGGTCCGCTCGTCCTTGCGTATGCGCTGCAAAACTTCGAGGCCGTCCATTCTGGGCATTTTGAGGTCCAGGAGGATCACCTGGGGATTGGTGTTCATGTCGCGGCCCGCGTGCTTGCCGGTGCCGAACAGGTAGTCCAGGGCCTCGACGCCGTCCTGCGCCACCACCACTTCGTTCAGAATGTTGCTCTTCTTGAGGGCCCGGAGCGTGAGCGCCACGTCGTCGGGATTGTCTTCGACCAGCAGAATTGTTTTTGATTTCATCTTTTTCCCCCCTGTTTATTCCCCGTCATGCTGAACTTGTTTCAGCATCCTACTTCAGCATCTGTACTTATATCTTTCCACTCAGGATTGGCCTCATTTATCAAATTCATTTTCCAATCCCGATGCCAATTCTTCAATTGTTTTTCTCGGTTTAGCGCGCTCTTAACATCGCTCGTGACTTCGTAATATACCAACTTTGTAAGGTTATATTTTTTTGTAAATCCCTCAATCATTTTGCTCTTGTGTTCGAACATTCTTCGATTGAGGTTATTCGTAACGACAATATAAAGAACCTTGCTGGATACATTCGTGAGAATGTAAACATAATATTGTCTTATGGTTAAATATGCTTACTTATTTTGCTGCACGTTTTTCAACATCTGATTTTCATAATAACGAGATCCCGAAACGAGTCCGGGATGACAAAAAATCATAACGTAAAATACACTGTCGTTCCCTTGTTCACTTCGCTTTCGATCCACACCTGTCCGCCGTGGCGGTTGATGATGCGCTTGACCGTGGCAAGACCGATGCCGGTGCCGGGAAATTCCTCGATCCTGTGCAGCCGCTGGAAGGGGCTGAACAGCTTGCCGGCGTAGGACATGTCGAACCCCACGCCGTTATCCTTCACATAGAATACCTTTGCATTATCACTGTGGGTGACCCCAAATTCTATCACACTTCGGGTGGCTTTTTCACTAAATTTCCACGCATTGGAGAACAGGTTCTCGAGCGCCACGGTCAGAAGACGGGCGTCACCGTATGCGGTAAGGCCGTCGGCAATGACGAATTTCGCGGGCCGTTCTGGGTGGCTTTGCGCCAGCCTTCCCGCGACGTCCTTCCCGATGACGCTCAAGTCGACGCGTTGGCGGTTCATTTCGCTACGGGTGACGCGGGACAGTTTGAGGAGATCGTCGATGAGTTGCCCCATCCGCATGGTGGCATTCCGGACGCGGGTAAGGTAGCTTTTGCCCGTGTCGTCCAGCTTGCCGGCATAATCCTCCAGAAGCGCAAGGCTGAAGCCTTCGATGCTTCGGAGCGGCGAGCGGAGGTCGTGGGACACGGAATAGGCGAAGGCTTCCAACTCCCTATTGGAATTTTCGAGCTGGGCCGTGCGTTCGATCACGCGCGTTTCGAGCTCCCGGTTCAGCTTCCGGATTTCATCCTCCGCCCGCTTGCGTTCGGTGATGTCGCGGGCCGCGGCAAACACGCCGACGACCTTCCCGGTATCGTCGCGGTATACCGCGGCATTATACAGGACCGGCGTAACATGCCCGTCCCGGCGCCGGATCTCGAGCGCGTAGTCCATGACAAAACCTTCCTC
>JBLMWN010000057.1:0-19227 GCA_050257255.1 Betaproteobacteria bacterium
CCGCAGGTCATCCTGGACCCCGGGTACCCTCAGGTTGAAGACGCCGCAGACAAAGATGTAATCGTAATATCCCTCGAGAGAATCTTCGTCGATACTCATCACCTTGAATACGCACTCGGGATATTTCTTTTTCGCGACGTTGATGAAGTTCTCGTTGATGTCGACGCCGGTGTAGTTGACGCTGATGCCCCGCCTCTTCAAAAATTTATAAAAATCTCCCATCCCGCAGCCGTAGTCGAGGATCTTCTGGGTGTTCAAGTTCGGGGTAATGTCGAGGAACGTGTGGTAACGTCTGAGCTGGCCCTGCGGCGTCCAACGGAGCGCCTCGGGCCGTTCGCCGAATTTTTTGTAATGCAGGTTGTAGAACGACAAGAGCTGTTCTTTTGAATAAGGGTCCACGGAACCCTCCTTCTATTTTTCATAATACTGTATTGTGCCGTCATTGACAAGAAGGAATACTTTCGCGGTATCGAACTTGCATAACACTGTAGTAATACAGCACAAAACGTGTCCTTTTAAAATGTTTTTCTTGACAAACGTTGGGACTTGGCTTATTATGCACGCGTTTTAGAAGTTATGCTAATTTAAAATTTAATATTGCAGGGAGTATCGTATGACTCCGAGTACGTACCTTCCGGAACACTTTCTGCCAGTGGTTGTCTTTCTGCTGCTCGGCACCGTGGTAGGCGTCGGAATGCTGATTTTCAGCTGGATTCTCCGGCCGCGGAATCCCTATCCCGAGAAACTCATCACCTACGAGTCCGGCATCACCCCTTTCATGGACGCCCATCAGAAGTTTTCCATCCGTTATTACATCATCGCCATGCTGTTCCTCATCTTCGATATTGAAGCCGTGTTTCTCTACCCCTGGGCTGTTGCATACAACCATATCGGCCTCTATGGTTTCGTAGAGATGGTAATCTTCATCGCGATCCTGGTCGTGGGGTATGTCTACGCATGGAAGAAAGGGGCCCTTGAATGGGAGTAATCCAGAATATTTTTGAAGAAGGCTATATCACGACGACAATCGACGGGTTCCTGAACTATTGCCGGTCCTGTTCCATCTGGCCCATGACGTTTGGACTTGCGTGCTGCGCTATCGAGATGATCCAGTACTATTCCGCCCCCCAGCATGATTTCGACCGCTTCGGCACCGTGCCACGCCCCTCTCCAAGGCAATCTGACCTCCTGCTCGTTGCAGGCACGCTGACGAAAAAGATGGCTCCGATCGTGCGTCGTGTATACGACCAGATGCCCGAGCCGCGGTACGTTATCGCCATGGGAAGCTGCGCGGGCTCCGGCGGAATCTTCAATACCTACAGCGTGGTTCAGGGCGTGGACAACATTGTTCCCGTGGACGTCTACATCCCGGGTTGTCCTCCGAGGCCCGAGGCATTGATGAACGGCATCATGAGGCTTCAGGACAAGATCAGGACAGAGCACTACATCCGAAAGTAAAATCCGCCAGAGATCAACGTTCTCACATGGTCATCAGTGGTATTTTTATGTCTGTAACACTTAGGGATGTTCGCAGTGCTGATGGGAGCCTGCGGTTCTCTCTAACGGAGTAGAACCGAAGGCACTCTCACCAATTTTCAAAGCAAGGACCACGCGCCGCGAGTGCTCGGCAGGTGCGGCCAAGGACGAGGTTGTATGGACCCCTTACAGATCGCCAAGATGATAGAAGAGAAATTTACCGGCCAGGTGCTCGGCACGACGATGCATGCCGGGCAGGTCGGCGTTATGCTCAAAAAGGAGATGATCAAAGATATTTGCCTTTTCCTGCGCGACGAACCGACGATAAAAATGGACCACTTGGCTGACCTCACCGCCGTTGACTTTTCGCGGTACCCTGGTGATGCGGGAGCCCGGTTTGAAGTCGTGTATAATCTGATATCGACTGCGCACCGCCACCGCATTCGTCTCAAGGTGAGGGTGCCCGAAGAGGATTCGCGGATAGACTCGGTCGCGTCGATCTGGCACACTGCAAACTGGCATGAACGGGAGACCTACGATCTTATGGGGATCAGGTTCGACGGCCATCCTGACCTTCGCAGAATCCTGCTGCCCGAAGACTGGGAAGGACATCCGCTCAGGAAGGAATACCCGCTGAAAGGATATTAAATACAAGCACCAATGATCAAGCACCAAAATTCGGCGCTTGAGATTTGGAATTTGTGGTGAAAATATGCCTCCTATTGATGCGGAACAGAAAGAAGTCGTACAGAAGGAAATAACGTTAAACATGGGCCCTCAGCACCCCAGCACCCACGGCGTGTTGCGCCTGGTGCTCGACCTGCAGGGAGAGACCGTGGTTGGCGTCGACCCCCGCCCCGGCTACCTTCACCGGGGGATCGAGAAGTTGATGGAAAGCAGGACCTACCACCAGATCATCCCCATAACCGACCGGTTGGAATACATCTCCTGTATGAACAATAACCTCGGCTGGGTAGTGGCCGTTGAAAAGCTTGCGGGCATCACGGTCCCGGAACGGGCCGAGTTCATCAGGACGCTCACTGCCGAGCTCTCCCGGCTCTCCGCGCACCTCGTCTGGCTTGGCACCCACGCGCTGGACATCGGCGCCATGACGGTTTGCATGTACACCCTGCGCGAACGCGAGCTTGTCCTCGACCTCATGGAAATGGCTACCGGTGCCCGTCAGACCGTGAGCTACGCCCGCATCGGAGGGGTGCGCAACGACGTTCCGCGTGATTTCATCGACAAGTGCCGCGAGTTCACCGAAGTCTTCCCCAAACGTCTTGAGGAGTATGATACGCTCATCCGCGAGAACCGCATCTGGCTCAAGCGCACCGTGGGCATCGGCGTGATGACGCCGGAGGACGCCGTCAACTACGGCCTGACCGGCGGTACGCTCCGCGGCTCGGGCGTGAACTACGACCTCCGCAAGGTCGAGCCCTATGCGGCTTACGATAAGGTCGAGTTTGACGTGCCCCTCGGGAAGAACGGCGATGTCTACGACCGCTACGTCGTGCGCATCGAAGAGATGCGCCAGAGCAACCGCATCATCAAGCAATGCCTCGACATGATGCAGCCGGGACCCATAACGACCGATGACGCGCGCTATGCCATTCCCGAAAAGACGAATGTCATGAAGAACATGGAGTCGCTTGCGCACCAGTTCGTGCTCATGAGCAAGTGGATCCCCATGCCCAAGGGCGAGGTGTATGTGGCCACCGAGGCGCCCAAGGGCGAGCTCGGCTTCTATATCGTGAGCGACGGGAGCAGCAGGCCATACCGTGTCAAGATCCGCGCCCCATCTTACGTAAACCTGAGCGCCATCCCCAAGATGACAACGGGGCACATGATGGCGGACGTCGTGGCCTGTATCGGCACGATCGATATCGTGCTCGGCGAATGCGATCGGTAAGTCAGGAGGCCTCGGTGAAACTTCGGGAGATCATCAACCTCCTTCAAGCCCAGGTTCTTGTTGGCAACGGTATCCTCGATGAGATTCAGGTCGACCGCTGCTTCAGCGCCGATCTCATGAGCGACGTGCTCGGCCGTACTCATGCAAACGGTATCCTGATTACGGGAATCACAAATCCCCAGGCGGTGCGCACGGCTGACATCGCCGATATCAAGGCCGTCTGTGTCGTGCGAGGAAAACTGCCGGATGCCGACGCGGTTGCGCTGGCAAAACAGAAGGGCATCCCCCTGTTCGTCACGAATCTGACCATGTTCGAGGCATGCGGCGTTCTGTACATGAACGGGCTCAAGGGGGTAGCCGAGCGGCGATAGGACATGGCACCGCAGGAGAAAGACCAGGGGACGCTTGACCGGGTGACCAAAACCCAGGAGATGGTCTATGAGATCACCGTCGGAGAGGTCATGGCTTCGAAGATGGTGACGGTCGGGCCTGACCAGACCATGTCGGAGTTCAGGGTGATCCTTCGGGACAACCGCATTTCCGGTACCCCGGTGGTAGAGAACGGAAAACTCGTGGGCATGGTCAGCATTGAAGACCTGATCAATGCCCTCACGGACAATGCGATCAATGCTCCCGTCCGGGACAGGATGACGAAAAAAGTCGAATGCCTGTACGACGATGAATTGCTGGTCCACTGCATTGCCAAATTTTCCAAGTACGGGTATCGGCGGTATCCGGTATTGAACCGGGACAACGATCTAGTGGGTCTCATCACCAAGGGGAGCATTGTCGAAGGGCTGCTGAGAAAGCTTGAGGTCGAGTACGAGCAGCACGAGGCCAAAACCGCTGTGGCACGCCACCGTCCGACAATGCGCAAATTCTTCGAAGACGTGACTGCCGACGAAATCAGCTTCACGTTCAAGTACAACGTCGCCGGCCAGACACTGAAGGAGGCCGGCAAGGCTGCGAGCGAACTCAAGAACGCCCTCAAGAAGCTGGGTGTCTGTCCACCCCTTCTCAGAAGGATCGGGGTGGCCACCTACGAAGCGGAAATCAATCTCGCCTCGTACACCAAGGGCGGCGAGATCCGTGCTCAGGTGGAAAAATGGGGGATCACGGTAGAGGCCATCGATAACGGTCCCGGGATCCCCGATGTCGAGCGCGCCTTGCAGCCGGGGTATTCCACGGCGCCGGACTGGGTCCGGGAGCTTGGTTTCGGTGCGGGGATGGGGCTGGTGAATATTAAGAAATGCTCCGATGAGATGAATCTGAAATCATCGGTGCCTGACGGAACGCACTTGATCATGCAGTTCTATTACACCAGTTAACCGGGGGCCCATGAAACTGAATGACCTTGTGAAGGAGTTCGGTCTCGACGTAAAAGCCGGATCCGCTCACCTTGATCAAGAGGTGACGGGAGGATACGTAAGCGACCTCCTGTCCGACGTGCTGGCCCATGCGGACGACGGTGTCCTCTGGGTAACGCTCCACATCCACCAGAACATCGTGGCTGTGGCATCTCACAAAGGGTTGTCTGGCATCATTCTGGTGCAGGGGAGGGCTCCTGAAAAAGACACGGTGGCGAAGGCCGAGGAAGAGAACATCCCGATCATGGTGACCGATCTTTCGGCGTTCGAACTGGTCGGCAGACTCTATAAGGCGGGGATCCGTGGCGCTTAGGCGCATAAAGGCCGATCTGCACGTGCATACCTGTCTGTCTCCCTGCTCCAGTCTGGACATGTCGCCTCGTGAACTCGTGAGTGCGGCCCTCCGGAAGAATATCGACCTGCTCGGTGTGTGCGACCATAACTCGGCGGAAAACGTTCTGGCGGTAAAGAAAGCAGGAGTGCGGAACGGGCTGATGGTGCTGGGCGGGATGGAAGTCGCCTCTTCTGAAGAAGCGCATATCCTGGTGTTCTTTGACGAAGACGACGACCTCCTGGGCTTCCAGGATTACATTTACCGGCACCTTGTGGGCAGGAATGATGAGCGTTCCTTCGGCCTGCAGGTGATCGCAGACGACGAGGACGGCGTGACCGGGTTCTGCGACCGGCTGCTGATCGCGGCCACATCGCTTCCCGCAGAAACAATTGTGGAAGCGGCCCGCGAGGCGAAAGGCGAGAACCTCGTAATCGCTGCACACGTGGACCGGGAATCCTTCAGCATCATCGGCCAGCTCGGGTTCATCCCGCCGTCGCTGGACCTGGATGCCGTTGAAGTCTCGGCGCAAATGACCGCAGCAGACGCGATGGAGCGCTTCCTTGATTGCAGGAACTATCCGGTGATAACCGGTTCCGATGCTCACGACCCCGAGGATATCGGGAGACGGTTTACCTGGTTCACTGTCGAGGACGGGACCGTTGCCGAGATCAAAAAGGCCCTTGCGGGCAGGGACGGCAGGAAGATGGAGTGTTGATGCCGTGGAAGACATCTCGCTCCATATCCTCGATATCGCCGAGAATTCCGTCCGCGCTGCTGCAAAGAAAATAGAGATTCTCATCACCAGGGACGTTGAGAACGACATTCTCCGCCTTGAGGTGATTGACGACGGCAGGGGAATGGATGCCGGAACGCTTGCGAAGATCCGGGACCCGTTCTTCACGACGAAACACAAGAAAACAGGTCTTGGGATACCGTTTCTATCCCAGGCTGCCGAGCTGGCTGGCGGCAAGCTGACCATTGCTTCGTCCCCCAGTAACGGGACGCGGGTAGTGGTCACGTTCGGCTTGAGTCATGTTGACCGGCCGGCAATCGGGAACATGGCCGAGACGCTCATGACACTGATCGTCGGCCACCCGGATATCGATGTCCTCTATGTAGAACAGGATGGCGACAGGGTTTTCCGATTCGACACGAGAGAGATCAAGCGCGAGCTCGAGGACGTCCCGATCAGCACACCGGAGGCGCTCGGGGCGGTCAGGAAATTGCTGCAGGGAGAGATACGACTCAGCCGGTGATACTTCACACGATGAGAAGAGGTAGATCATGAGTAACGATGCGGTTGCACAGCAGCCTGCCGATACAGGCGCAGATGCCACGGATTCCATAACGGCGGAGATGTACCGGAAGATCGACGTGATCATCGATCGGTACAAGGACAAGCCCGGCTCGCTCATCCCGGTGCTCCAGCAGGCACAGGATGTATGCGGCTATCTGCCGCACAAGGTGCAGCGTCACATCGCTAAGGGGATGAAGATGTCGCCGAGCGTGGTCTTCGGCGTGGCCACCTTCTATTCGTTCTTCACTCTCGTCCCGCGCGGTAAACACGTGATCCGGGTCTGCCTCGGCACTGCGTGCTACGTGAAGCGGAGCGAGGAAATTCTCGAGAAGATCAAGGATCAACTGGACCTCGAGGTCGGCGAAATCACCAGGGACAAGAAATATTCCCTGGAAGCAGTCCGGTGTCTTGGCGCCTGCGGCCTTGCGCCCGTCGTGGTGATCGGACAGGATACCTACGGTGACGTGGCGGCGACCAAGGTGATGGATATCATCAAGAAGTACGAATAAGGCAATTTCGAAACACGAACCATCGAAATCCTAAAGTGCTTACCGAATAAGACGTGACTGTTTGGAGTTTCGGAATTCGGATTTAGGATTTCCCCTACAGGGGAGACAATATGGCTAAACTGACGATCGCGGATTTAAAAAAAATCAAAGAGAATTACCACGCCAGCCAGGCGTTGCGCGAGGGTGGGTTCCGAGTAAAGATTACGGTGCACATGGGGACCTGTGGCATCGCCGCGGGCGCCCGGAGCATCATGAACGTCGTCATGGAGGAACTCACAAAATCCAACCTCAAGGACATCGCGGTCACCACATCGGGTTGCGCGGGACTCTGCAGCAAGGAGCCCATGGCCACGATTGAGCTTTCCGGCGAGCCCCCGGTCAAGTATATCGCGCTGACGGATGAGAAGATGAGAAAGATCTTTGCCGAACATGTAGTGGGTGGAAAGCCGGTGCAAGACTACGCCCTGGTCGTTGGGCATGAAACTACCTATTAATACGGATTGATGGGGACCGATAACGTGGAGACGACATACCGCTCAAACATAATGATCTGCGCAGGCACGGGCTGCGTGGCAAACGGATCGCTCAAAGTAAAGGACGCGCTCGAGACCGAGATCATCAAGCGCAATCTTCAGAATGAGATCAAGATCGTCCTGACCGGGTGCAACGGGTTCTGCGCAAAAGGTCCGGTGATCGTGGTCTATCCCGAGGATATCTTCTACCAACAGGTGAAACCGGAGGATGTGCCGCACCTCGTGGAAGAGCACTTCATCAAGGGCAGACCCGTCCAGAAGTTCCTGTACACGCCGCCCGCGGACAAGAAGACGATTCCGGTGATGAATGAGATTCCCTTCTTCAAGCACCAGGTGCTTCGTGCTTTGAGGAACCGCAGCTTGATCGATGCAGAGAAGATCGAGGAGTACATCGCCCGTGACGGCTATATGGCGGCGGCCAAAGCGCTCACCGAGATGACGCCCGAACAGATCGTTGCCGAAGTGAAAAAGTCGGGACTGCGCGGCCGCGGCGGCGCGGGATTTTTGACCGGGCTCAAGTGGGAGCTTTGCGCGCGCGTCCCCGGCGAAATCAAATACATCCTGTGCAATGGCGACGAGGGAGACCCCGGTGCGTTCATGGACCGGAGCGTCATGGAGGCGGATCCCCATTCGGTACTCGAGGGGATGATCATCGCGGCCAAGGCTATTAACGCCCACTACGGTTATATCTACGTGCGGGCCGAATACCCGCTTGCCGTGCACCGGCTCCAGCTGGCCATTGAGCAGGCGAAGGAGAACGGGCTTTTGGGCAAAGACATCCTTGGTTCGGGGTTCGACCTCGATATTGAAATCTACCAGGGCGCAGGCGCCTTTGTCTGCGGAGAAGAAACGGCGCTCATGGCCTCCATCGAAGGCAGGCGCGGCATGCCGAGGGCCAAGCCGCCGTTCCCGGCGGTCAAGGGGTTGTGGCAGCGGCCGTCGGTGCTCAACAACGTGGAGACTTTTGCGAACGTACCGCCGATCATTCTGAACGGTGCTGATTGGTTCGCGAGCCTCGGTACGGAAAAGAGCAAAGGGACGAAGGTCTTTGCGTTGTCAGGCGCCTTGAACAACATCGGTCTCGTCGAAGTGCCTATGGGCATCCCGCTCAAGACCGTGATTTATGACATCGGCGGCGGCATCAAGAACAACCGGAAGTTCAAGGCCGTGCAGATGGGCGGCCCGTCGGGCGGCTGTATTCCCCATACGCTTATTGATACGCCCGTGGATTATGAGAACATCAACAAGACCGGTGCGATCATGGGGTCCGGCGGTATGGTGGTGATGGACGAGACCACCTGCATGCCGGCTATGGCCAAGTTCTTCCTCGAGTTCACCGAGGACGAGTCCTGCGGCAAGTGCGTGCCCTGCAGGATCGGGAACAAGACACTCCTCTCGATCCTGACGCGCATCACGAACGGAGAAGGCCGCGAAGGCGATATCGAGCTTCTGCTCCAGCTCTCGCAGCAGATCAAGGACACCTCGCTCTGCGGTCTGGGCCAGACCTCGCCCAACCCAGTGCTGACGACGATCAAGTATTTCCGAGACGAGTATGAGGCGCACATCAAGGAGCACAAATGTCCCGCAAGGGTCTGCACGCCGCTGGTAAAGTTCGTCGTGGACCCGGCAAAATGCAAGAAGTGCGGCCAGTGTTTCAGGGCATGCCCCACCGGCGCGCTTAAGTGGGAAAAAGGCCAGGTTGCCTATATCGATCCGGAAAAGTGTACGAAATGCAAATCCTGCATCAAGGCCTGCAGGTTCTGGTCCATTGATTAAGGAAAAAACGCTTCACCGCGGAGGACGCAGGGACAGCAAATTTAGGATTCAACATTCAAGATTCAAATCTCAGCGATCTCAGCGGTAAAAAGGTTTAAGGAAAAACTTATGCAGAAAATGACAGTGACAGTTGACGGAAAAAAGATCGAGGTCCCGATGGGAGCGACGATCCTCGAGGCGTGCAACGCGGCGGGTTCGAAGGTGCCGACCCTGTGCCACGACAATAAGCTCCATCCCTTCGGCGCGTGCAGGATCTGCCTCGTTGAAGTGGAAGGCGTCCCACGCAAGTTCACGCCCTCGTGCACAACGCCGGCCACGGACAATATGGTCGTGAGAACCACGTCGCCCGCGCTTATCGAGGCGCGCCGTATGGTGCTCGAACTCCTGTTGATCAAGCACCCCCTCGACTGTCCGGTCTGCGACAAGGCTGGCGAGTGTCAGCTTCAGGACCTGGTGCACGAATACGGACTCGGCCAGAGCCGGTTCGACGCGGAAAAAGGATACCTTCCTCCCGACTACGAGAGCGCGGTCATCGAGCGCAACATCAGCCGTTGCATCCTGTGCGGAAAGTGCGTCAGGATCTGCGACGAACAGAACGGAGTGGGCGAGTGGGCCTTCACCCGCCGGGGAACGCGGGCGCGCATCAGCACCGATTTCGACCGGCCGCTCGACTGCGAGTTCTGCGGCGAATGCGTCGAGATCTGCCCGGTGGGGGCACTCACCACGCGCCAGTTCAAGTATAAGGCGCGGTCGTGGAACCTCGAGGGGACCACATCGGTCTGCAATTATTGCGGGTGCGGCTGCGGCATCAGCTACGAAACGCGTGATGGGAAGATCATGCGGGTCGGCCCCGCGCGAAACAACTACCTCTGCACCAAAGGCCGATTCGGCTGGGACGCTACCCGTCATGCCGACCGGCTTACAACGCCGAAGATGCGCGTGGGCGGAGAACTCGTGGATTGCACCTGGGATGAGGCCCTGTCGGTTATCGCAACGAATCTCAAGGTGATCAGGGACAAACATGGCGCCGAAAAGATCGGCGGCCTTGGCTCCGTCAGGACGAACAACGAGGACAGCTATGTGTTCCAGAAGTTCCTCCGCACCGTGGTCGGGACCAACAATGTAGACATGCTCGCAAGGCTCAAGGTCCCGAAAGGCCTGAACACCACCTTTTTTTCCGGAGAACTCGGCCGTATGGCAGAGCATGAGGTAATCCTTGTGCTCGATAAGAACGTGGGCGAGATCAATCCCCTTACCGGTATCGAAATCGTCCGTGCCGTGAACAAGAAAGAGCGGAAGCTGATCCTCGTGAATGACGAGTTCAACAAGTTCAACAAGATCGCGACCGTGGTGATGTCCATGAGCACCGACCGGGCAATTGAAGATCTGCGCGGGGCATTCTCCTCTTCAGCGGGCAGCGATGCTGCAAAACAGGCGACCCTGCTCCTGAAGAATGCCAAGAGCATAGCGATTATCATACCGGCCCACCTTTCGGACAAAGAACTTGCCGGCATCAGGGAACTGGGCGGACAGCTCAAGAATGTGACTCATTATCCCCTGGTCAGGCGGAGCAATTTCCAGGGGTCGCTTGATATGGGTGTCGTGCCTGCCTATTATCCGGGTTACCGGAAGATCGATGCGGAATCGACGACGGCTCTCTCCGGGCAGTGGAATGCGATCCTGCCGGAAAAACCGGGCATGAACGCCGTTGAAATGATCAACGCGATCAAGACCGGCACGCTCGCTTCGCTCTATATCATGGGAGACGATCCCGCAGGGAGCGACGCGGGCCTCAAGCAGCTTCTTGCGAAGCTCGAATTTCTCGTGGTCCAGGACATCTTTATGACCGAAACGGCAAAGCTCGCTCACGTGGTGCTGCCTGCCGCCAGTTCGGCGGAAAAGGCCGGAACGTTCACGAACCTTGAGCGCAGACTCCAGCAGTTGAACAGGGCCGAAGAGCCGGTCGGCGAATCACGGCCTGACTGGGATATCATTCAGGACATTGCGAAGAGAATGGGCGGTACCATGAACTACGGCTCTTCGCGCGACATCCTGAGGGAGATCCGGTCTGTCGTTCCGATGTACAGCGACCTCGCGGTAGGCGCCTGCTGGGCACGCGAGAAATCGCCGCTGGCCGGCACGGCTGACGACCTTTCACTTGCATCGGATTCTATCATGAAGCAGGAAGTAATTACCGCCGAACGGCTCCTGTTCTCGTCAGGCATGACGATCACGCGTTCTCATGAGATCGGGACCATTCGCCATTATAAGATTGAAGTGTAGGAGCAGAACATGCCCGCTATGAACCAGATACTTCATTACCTTATCACCCTCGGCATACCGGTTGTCGTGCTGCTGGCCTTCATCCTGGCCAACGCCATGTACCTTCAATTGATGGAGCGCAAGGTGCTGGCGCACATGCAGGGCCGCCTGGGGCCGATGCGTACCGGCTGGCACGGGATCCTTCAGCCGATCGCCGATGCCGTCAAGTTCCTGATGAAAGAGGACATCATCCCTGCCAAGGCCGACAAGTGGGTGTTCAGAATCGCACCCTTGATCCTGCTGGTGATGGCCTTCGGCGCCATGGCCGCCATTCCTTTCGGACCTCCCACGAATTTCTTCGGTCTTCTGTCCCACAAGGTGCCTCTCTGGGTCGCGAACCTGAACGTGGGCGTGCTCTACATCCTGGCGCTTTCGAGCGTGGGCACCTACGGTGTGATCATGGCGGGCTGGGCTTCGAATAACAAGTATTCTCTCATGGGCGGGTTCCGGTCCGCGGCACAAATGATCAGCTACGAGATCCCGATGGCCTTTGCCATCATGACCGTGGTGCTCATGGCCGGGTCGCTGAACCTTTCGGACATTGTGAACGCCCAGACAAACCGCTGGTTCATCGTGGCCCTGCCTGTCGGGCCGGTGGCCTTTTACCTCTACCTCATGTCGGGCATCGCCGAGACGAACCGCGTGCCCTTCGACCTTCCGGAGGCTGAGAGCGAACTGGTGGCCGGATATTTCACCGAGTACAGCGGGATCCGGTTCGGTATCTTCTATATGGCTGAGTATATGAACATGATCGTCGTATCGCTCCTTGTCTCAATCATGTTCCTCGGGGGCTGGCTGCCAGTGCAGATATTGCCGCACACGCTCGGCCATATCGCCCCGATCGCATTCATCAACAAAATGCTCGCGGCCATTCCGCCGACGATCTGGCTGCTGGGAAAACTGTACTTCTTCATCTTCTTCTATATGTGGCTGCGCGCAACGCTTCCGCGGTACCGGTATGACCAGCTTATGTCGATTTCCTGGAAAATCATGCTGCCCTTGTCGCTGGTCACCCTCCTGGTGGCGGCCGGTATGAAGCAGATGGGATGGCTGTAGAAACAGCGATGAAGTTGGAAGCGAGGGGTTAACGACAATGAATAAAGTGAAGAAACTGCTCAAAACGGTCTTTCTGATCGAAATTGCCCAGGGTCTGGCATTAACGCTCAAGACCATGCTGACCCCGGCCGTCACCCGGCAGTACCCTACGTTCAAGCGCAAAGCAATTCCCGGATCACGCGGGCTTCATGCCATGCGGCGCGACGAAACGGGGAAAGCGGCATGCATCGGATGCGGGCTGTGCGAGGCGGTCTGTCCTGCGAAGGCCATTACGGTGGTGACGTCAGAAGGGTCGGACCATGAAAAGGTCGTAAACTCCTACGAACTCGACCTGCTCCGGTGCGTGTTCTGCGGTTTCTGCATAGATGCTTGCCCGGTGTCGGCGATTTTGATGACGCCTGAATTCGAGCTGGCCTGTTATTCGAGAAAAGACGCGTTCTACACAAGAGACCGTCTCGTCGAAGTCGGCGACAACTTTACGGGCGGGAAGGCGGTAAAAAAGTAATGTTGAACCAGCTTATCTTCCTCTACTTTGCCGCTGTCATTCTGGCGTCGGCGGTCCTTATGATAACCCGGAAGAACCCCGTTCACAGCGTGATGTTTATGCTGCTCCTGTTCTTCCATATAGCGGGGGTGTTCGTGCTGCTGAACGCCGAGTTCCTCGCGGCAGTGCAGCTCATCGTGTACGCAGGCGCCATTCTCATCCTTTACCTGTTTGTCGTGATGCTCCTGAATGTCGACCGGGAGAGCTCTGCAGCCCGCGCCAACCGGTTCTGGCCCTGGATGGTCGCCTTCGGCGTTCTTGTCGCCTGCGAGGTGATCCTCCTGGTCTCGCGCGGCACCTTCCCGGCAAATGCCGGACAGCCGATGCAGCCTGACGGAACGGGCGTCAAGGAACTTGGCGAGGTGCTCTATCAGAAGTATACGGTGCCTGTTGAGGTCGCGTCCGTCATCCTTCTCGTGGGGCTGGTGGGCGCAGTCATGCTGGCAAAAAAGAGAAGCAACGAGTAGACGGATCAACGTAAACAGTTGGCGGCAAGGAGCAAAGGAGGGAAATCCTCATGCTGCCTACTCCATACTGCCTACTTGATATCGCGGAGGTTCTATGATTCCCCTGTCCTGGTATGTCATGTTGAGCGCAGGTCTGTTCACGATCGGCATCGTCGGCGTGTTTTCACGCCGCAATATATTCATCATTCTCATGTCCATCGAGCTCATGCTGAATGCGGCGAACATCAACTTGGTCGCCTTCTCGCACTATCTGCAAACGCTCACCGGTCAGGTGTTCGCGATCTTCGTTATCACCGTGGCCGCGGCCGAGGCTGCTGTCGCGCTGGCGATCATCATCCTTCTCGCGCGCAACCGCGGGACGGTCTACGTTGATGAGTTCAATATTTTGAAAGGATAAAATTGGGAAATCCCAAATCCCAAACACCAAATTACAAATAAATTCCAAGCACCAACGGTTGGTAATTCGGATTTGAAATTTGGATATTATTTGGGATTTGGAAATTGAAGTTTGGAATTTACCTCGAAGAGGTGTTTATGCTCAAATACGCACTCATACCGTTACTGCCGTTCACCGGCTTCCTGATTGCGGGACTGTTCGGGAAATTCCTGAAGGAAAAGGCCGCGTACTTCCCCATTGCGGGAGTCATCGGCGCGTTTCTCCTCGCCGTCGGCGCTTTCTTCGATGTCCTGGGCGGCGCGAAGATCAACGAAAACCTGTATACCTGGATATCGGTCGGGTCCTTCTCGGTGAACGTGGGCCTCCAGATCGACCAGCTTACGACGGTAATGCTCCTCGTGGTGACGACGCTCAGCTCGCTTATTCATATCTATTCCGTCGGCTACATGCACGGCGACAAGGGCTATCCCCGGTTCTTCGCGTACCTGGCGCTCTTCACGTTCTTCATGCTCGTGCTCGTGATGGCGAATAATTTCCTGCTCATGTTCGTGGGATGGGAAGGCGTGGGGCTCTGCTCGTACCTCTTGATCGGATTCTGGTACGAGAAAAAATCAGCGGCAGACGCCGGGGTAAAGGCCTTTGTCGTAAACCGCGTGGGCGACTTTGGGTTTGTGCTCGCCGTGCTGCTCATCTTCCTGACCTTCGGCACCCTCGATTTTACGGAGGTTTTTGCTTCGGTGGGGACTTCCGTCACGGACCAGACCTACCATCTCTTCGGAGGCGAGATCAGTGTTATTACCCTTATCGCCCTTCTCTTGTTCTTGGGCGCCACTGGCAAGTCTGCACAGCTTCCGCTTTACGTCTGGCTTCCCGACGCCATGGAAGGTCCGACGCCGGTCAGCGCCCTGATTCACGCCGCGACCATGGTCACGGCGGGAGTATTTATGGTCGCGCGATGTGCGCCGATTTTCTCGCTCTCCGAGACCGCGATGAACACGGTGGCGATTGTCGGCGGCCTGACCGCGGTCTTTGCCGCGACCATCGGCCTGGTGCAGAATGACATCAAGCGCGTGATCGCCTATTCCACGATCAGCCAGCTCGGGTACATGTTCCTCGGCCTCGGCGTGGGGGCGTTCTCGGCCGGCATCTTCCACCTGACGACGCATGCGTTCTTCAAGGGTCTCTTGTTCCTCGCCTCTGGCAGCGTGATCCATGCGCTCTCGGGAGAGCAGGACATGCGCAAAATGGGCGCGCTCCGGCCGAAGATAAAAATTACGTGGGCGGTATTTTTTATCGGGACTCTCGCACTGTCCGGCATTCCGCCATTTGCCGGCTTCTTCAGTAAGGATGAAATTCTCTGGAATGTTTATAATGCTCCAGCGATTGGACCTTTATTGTGGTTCCTTGGTCTTGTCGGCGCCTTTATGACAGCCTTCTATTCGTTCCGGCTCATCTATCTCACCTTCTATGGGAAGTCGCGGGTTGATCACGAGGTTGAACATCACGTGCACGAATCGCCAAAGGTGATGACGGTTCCGCTCATGATACTAGCTTTTTTCTCGGCTACGATCGGTTTAATCGGTATGCCGATCATTCAGCATGGGAACCTTTTTGGCGAATTTTTAGCACCGCTTTTCCCGCATGTAGAACATGCTGCAGAGCATGAGAGCCACTGGCCGGAGATATTGGCAATGATAGTATCGGTTATCGTAGCTGCGGCAGGATGGCGTCTGGCACTTGGCTGGTATAAGAAAAGTACTGAGTGGCCGGACAAGGTTGCTAATAAGTTCAAAGGTGCCTACACACTGCTCCTCAACAAGTACAAGGTTGATGAGCTTTATAATTACATCTTCGTTGACGGCTTGGTGCATAAGATGGCGAAGTTTCTGTATACCATCGGGGACGTCAAGATCATCGATGGTTTTATCAATGGATTGGCCGGCGCCATCGGCAACACAAGCCAAAGCGGCAAGAAGCTACAGACCGGCTACGTGCAGCAGTATGCATTTACCATGGGCCTGGGCCTCGTGGTGCTGATCGGATTGTACTACGTCTTGAAATGATGCGCGTGGAGCATGGGGCATGGGGCGTAAAGTTTAACTCTTTGCACACTGCACCATGCACTCTGCCTATAAGGAGTCATTCATGCTTGAATTAAATCTTAATCAGCTCGGGTATCCACTGCTGAGTCTCATGATCTTTCTTCCCGTGATCGGGGCGTTTCTGCTGCTGTTTGTCCGGAACGCGGTAACGGCACGCTGGATCGCGCTCGTCTTCTCGATCGTCGAGATCGGTTTATGCATCCCGATGCTTGTGAATTTCGACAGTTCCATCCCGCATATGCAATTCGGAGAGAGCATGTCCTGGATCGCGGCCTGGAACATCAACTACCGGATCGGCGTCGACGGGATCAGCATTCTGTTCGTCGTCCTGACCGCGCTCCTCACCACCATATCCATCATGGTATCCTGGACAGCCATCCAGGACCGGGTCAGGGAATTCATGGTCGCAATGTTGTTCCTGGAGGCGGCGATTATCGGCGTATTCGTGTCCCTTGACCTTTTCCTGTTCTACATCTTCTGGGAAGCCATGCTCATCCCCATGTATCTTCTGATCGGCGTCTGGGGCGGCCCGAACCGGTTGTATGCCGCTATCAAGTTCTTTCTTTATACTCTCGTTGGAAGCGTACTCATGCTTGTTGCCATCATCGCGGTGTACTTCGCAGCAGGACACACCTTTGACGTGCTCGCGCTCATGAACTACAAGTTCGATATTGGATTCCAGAAACTGGCGTTTCTAGCCTTCTTCGCGGCTTTTGCCGTGAAAGTGCCGATGTTCCCGGTTCACACTTGGCTGCCGGATGCACACGTGGAAGCGCCGACTGCGGGCAGTATCATCCTGGCCGGCATCCTCATCAAGATGGGTGCCTACGGATTCCTCCGTTTCTCGCTGCCGTTCTTTCCCGATGCGTCGCTGTATTTCACGCCAGCCATCATGGTCCTGTCCGTGATCGCCATCATTTACGGGGCGTATATGGCCTTTGCCCAGACAGACTTCAAGAAACTGATCGCTTATTCCAGCGTGAGCCACATGGGATTCGTCACTCTCGGTATCTTTGCGTTGAACAGCCAGGGTCTTGAGGGCGGCATCCTCCAGATGTTGAACCACGGCGTCTCGACCGGGGCGCTCTTCCTCGCCGTCGGCGTCATCTACGAGCGGACCCATACGAGGTTGATCGCGGACTACGGCGGGATCGCCACACGCGTGCCGATCTATGCGACGTTCCTCATGATTATTACGCTCTCCTCCATCGGGCTTCCGGGAACGAACGGGTTCATCGGCGAGTTCACGATCCTGCTGGGCGCATTCCTGCACTACAAACCCTATGCGGTGATCGCGTCCGTGGGGATCATCCTCGGCGCCGGGTACATGCTCTGGCTGTACCAGCGTGTGGCCTTCGGCAAGATAACCAACCCGCACAATGAGCACCTTGCGGACATGAACCTGCGCGAGGTCATCGCGGCGCTCCCGCTGGTCGCGCTCGTGTTCGTGATCGGCCTCTACCCGAACTCAGCCTTTGGCGTGATGCACGTATCGGTGTCAAACCTGATCCAGCAGATGCATGCGAAGGTGCAGTCTGCACCGGCCGTTGCGCAGACCCTCGGCGCGATATTAGGAAAGTAAGGAGAAACCGATGTCCAGTATGTCTCAGGATTTTATGCAGTTACTGATCCCGTTGCTGCCCGAGGCAGCTGTACTCAGCGTGGCGCTCTTGGTGCTCATTCTCGATCTCTTCATCGAGAAAGACAGCAAGTCCATCCTCGGGTGGTTGAGCGTTGCAGGAATCGCCTTTGCGGCCTATCTCAGCTACAACCTGATGGGCGTGAACGAGACTTTATTTAACGGGATGGTTCTCATTGATCCTTTTTCCACCTACTTTAAGTTTGTGTTCTACATCGCCTGTGGTCTCGGCATCCTGGTATCCATTAATTACCTAAAGATCGAGGACATTCACCGCGGCGAATACTATGCGCTAATGCTCTTTGCCACAAGCGGCATGATGCTCATGGCTTCAGCCGGCGACCTCATCACGCTCTACCTCGGCCTCGAGCTTATGGCGCTCTCCATCTACGTTCTTGCGGGATTCATGCGGCGTGACAACCGGTCGAACGAGGCGGCTATCAAGTATCTGGTCCTCGGAGCGTTCTCATCAGGCATCATGCTCTACGGCATGTCGCTCCTCTACGGGCTCACGGGCACCACGAATCTCACCGTCATCCTCGCCTTCCTGCGTGCCACCGATCTCACGAATCCCGTCATCTTTCTGTCCATGATCATGCTGACGGTGAGCTTCGGGTTCAAAGTGGCGGCCGCGCCGTTCCACATGTGGGTGCCTGACGTGTATGAAGGCGCGCCGACATCGGTAACGGCATTCATGTCCGCCGGGCCAAAAGTGGCCGGCTTTGCTGTGTTGCTGCGGATCTTCTTGTTCGCTTTTGAGCCGCTGCACCAGCATTCCACGGCGATCCTCGCCGGGCTTGCCGTGCTCACCATGGCCGTGGGCAACATCATGGCCCTGTCCCAGACCAATATCAAGCGCATGCTTGCCTACTCGTCCATCGCTCATGCAGGATATGCTTTGGTGGGCCTGGCGGCAGGCGGCCCCGACGGCGCGGCGAGCGTCATGCTCTATGTCTGCATCTATGCGCTCATGAACATGGGCGCCTTCGGCGTCGTGATCATGCTTCGGAAGGCGGGGGAGCGGGGCGAGGAGATCTCCGATTTCGCCGGGCTCGGCAAGACCAATAAGGCCGCGGCGTTCCTCATGCTCATCTTCATGTTCTCGCTCACGGGCATTCCGCCCTTGGCCGGCTTCGTGGGCAAGTTCTACATCTTCAAATCCGCGATACAGGCCGGGCTTGTGTGGCTAGCCGTTGCGGGCGTGCTGTTCTCGGCCATCAGCGCCTTTTTCTACCTCCGCGTCATCATGATCATGTACATGAGCGAGCCGAAAGGCAGCTTCGAGCTTACGACATCTCCTTCGCTTGCCCTCGCGTTGGCGATCTCGGTGACCGCCGTGATCGTGATCGGCGTGTATCCCACCGATATCCTTAACTATGCACGCGCATCGATTACGGGCATCATGTAATGCTGGAGCAGCAATAGGGGATCCACACCTCGCTTTTCTCGGGTCATGATCATGACCGCAAAACCAGTCATCTTTCTATCAACGCTGG
>JBLMWN010000058.1:0-7068 GCA_050257255.1 Betaproteobacteria bacterium
GGTGCATGCCCACCCTTTTTTCCAGCACCGCCAGGAGGAGGGACACACGGTTAAAGTCCACGCCGATGCAGGTCCGCCTCGGCATCGTGAGCTTCGACGGCGCCACGAGCGCCTGGAGTTCCGCAAGGATGGGACGCGTGCCTTCGAGGGATGAGACCACGACAGAGCCCGTTGCATCGGCTGGTCGCTCGGCAAGGAACATCTCCGACGGATTGGCGACCTCGGACAGGCCGCCTTCTTTCATTTCAAATACGCCGATCTCGTTCGTCGAACCGAAGCGGTTCTTGACTGCGCGAAGCACGCGGAAAGAATGTCCCTTGTCGCCTTCGAAATAAAGGACCGTGTCCACGATGTGTTCGAGTACGCGCGGCCCGGCAATGGCGCCGTCCTTGGTCACGTGGCCGATGAGAAACGTCGGGACACCCGAACGCTTGGCATAGAGCATGAGCCTGCCTGACACCTCGCGCACCTGGCCCACACTGCCCGGCGCTGACGGGAGCTCGGAGGTGAATACCGTCTGGACCGAATCCACGACCAGGACCTGGGGCTGCAGCCCGTCCGCCGCGTGCAGGATCTCTTCGAGCTGAGTCTCGGCGAGTACATAGAGGTCCCCGGTGTTGACGCCCAGGCGAAGGGCCCGCATCTTGATCTGGGCCGGGGACTCCTCGCCCGAGACATAGAGCGCCTTGCCCCGGAAATGCGCAACCTGGCGGAGCATCTGGAGCACAAGCGTGGACTTGCCGATGCCGGGGTCGCCGCCGATGAGAACCACCGAGCCTGAAACGATGCCGCCGCCCAGTACGCGGTCCAGCTCGTTGATCTTCGTTGCGAACCGGTCCTCGTCCCGCGCCTGGATCTCGCCAAGCAAAAGTGGCTCCGCACCGTGGCCGCGTTTTGCGCTGCCGATATCCTTCTGCTTTTCAAGCCGTTCCTCGACCATGGTGTTCCAGGCACCGCAGTCTGGGCACTTCCCCATCCATCGGGGCGACTGGCTGCCGCATGACTGGCAGACGTAGACGGTTTTGGTTTTTGATTTCATCCGGTACTCCCCCGCTTTCCATGAGGCAAAGATAAGATTGATTTCTCGCAAAGACGCGGAGAAAATCATGAAGGCCAAGTTTCAATTTATAAGATTTTGTTTTTCCCTGCGAACTCTGCGAGCTTTGCGCGAGACATGCTTTTTTGTCTTTGGTTCCGGCTTGTCCAAGTTAGGAATTTATCGTTTTCAAAATAGTACAATCCCCCGCAAAAGGCAAGATGAAAAGACACCTCAGCGGTTGTCAACCGCAGCCCGTTTTCTAATCCTCTCGTACAGGACCAGGGAATAGGGCATGATATCTTCAACAACTTCCCTGCGCTCAGTTACCGAGAGGTGATCCGGGATATCGGGAAAGTAGGCGTCACCCTGTACGCTGCGGTGAACGATGGTCAAATAGATACGGTCTGCCAGGAAAATGGTCTCGCGAAAAATCTCTTCACCGCCGCAGATGAATACCTCGTCGGCCCCTTCGCAGGCGGTGAAAGCGGACTGAAGATCGTGCACGATAACAGCTCCTTCAGCGTGATAGTCCTTCTGGCGCGTGAGGACGATGTTCATTCTGTAAGAGAGCGGCCTACCGATGCTCTCGAAGGTCTTCCGGCCAAGGATGATCGGATGCCCCCGCGTGATCGCATGGAAGCGTTTGCGGTCCGACGGCAGGTCCCAGGGCATTTTATTGTCGCGGCCTATCACCCGGTTTTCAGCCATGGCTGCAATAATGGAAATGATCACGCTGTGCGGCCTCCTCATCCCTGGCGACCACCGTCTTTCCTTCATTACAGCATATTTGCCATGAATGTTCAACAGCAATAATATTTTTTTGACCGTTCACCCCTTTATTGCATGTGCAGCCTAATAAAGCAATACAAGATGCCCGCTGAAAAGAAGGTGATTGATATGGCGTGAAATGTTCGTCTTGAACCGAGGCATGCTCTCGGACCGCCCTCCTCCGGGGGCTGCCGGCTGCTTTAAGTGAAAAACCCGTTCTCCTCGAGCAATCCATCCTTCATGCGTCTCAGGTGAGCTGTGCGGTATTATCAGCGCAATATATAACATTTTTGATAACAGAAAAAGGATAATACTTTAGACCCCCTTGGTAAAAAGTAAATTGACTCTTTCTTCATATTGTGCTAAAAAGGGGTGGCATATTTTATACCCTCAGCAGCTTATCAAAAAAGGCGAGATGATATCCACCTTGTTCACCACATTAAGATTCAAAATCGCGCTTTTTATCGTCATCCTCCTCCTTGTCACTGCCTCCATTTTCACCATGCTTACGGCTCAGACAATGAACCGGCACATTCTGGACGAGATCATAAAAAGGGCTGAATCGCTCTGTAAAAGCACGGCGGCCCTGGCGCCTTACAGCATTCTCTCCAACGATGCGCTGGGCATGGACAATATCGTCTCGAAAGTCAAAGAGGCAAATGCCGATGTGGAGTATGTCGCCGTTACGGATGCATTCATGAAGATACTGGCCCATACCGATGTCGCGAAACGGGGCACGACATTTCAACTGTCGCCGGGAGACACGCTCAAGGAGACCGGGGACGGCACTCGCGTTACCGATGTGCATGGCGCGGCGGAGAATTCTTTTGAAATTTATACCCCTGTTTTCTTCGACAACAAGCAGATCGGCAATGTCATCATCGGGGCCAATAAGTCCGTTTTGGATCATGCCAGGGCCGAAACCCGGAGAAGGATCATGGCGGGGCTCGGCTTTGTTCTGTTCCTCGGGATAGGGTGCATCATCGTGCTGTCTTCTTTCGTAACGCGTCCCATCAAGGAACTTGCCAAGGGTGTCGGCGAACTCAAGGAAGGGAGAAGATCAAAGCTTAGGATTTATTCTCATGATGAACTCGGCAACCTGACGAAAAGCTTCAACGAGATGGCCGAGCTGATCACGAGACAGCAGGCTTCGCTCGGCGCTTCTGCGCGTGAACTGGAAGATGCATACGTCTCCACCGTCAAGGTGCTCGCAGCGGCGATCGATGCCCGCGATCCCGTCACGCTTGGCCATTCTACGAGGGTTGCCGAATGGTCGCTAAAGATCGGCAAGGCGCTCGGCTTATCCCGCCACGAGCTAGAAGATCTTGAGGTTGCCTGTCTCTTTCACGACGTCGGAAAGCTGAAAACACCCGACCTCGTTCTGCTCAAGGAAGGCCCGCTGGACCCGACGGAGCACAGCGAGATGTCAAACCATCCTTTACACGGCGCGGCGATTCTGAGCCGGGCGAAAACTCTCAAAAAATACGTACCGGCGGTCAGACACCATCACGAGTGGTTCAATGGCGAAGGCTACCCTGATGGGTTGCGGGGGGAAAAAATTCCTCTTCATGCCGCGATCATCGCTGTCGCCGACGCCTTCGACGCCATGACGTCTTCACGGCCCTACAAAAATCCGTGCTCCAGCGAGGAGGCCCTTCGTGAACTGGCTCGCTATGCCGGGAAACAGTTTGACCCGCGCATTGTCCATGTATTTCGCCAGGTCATCGAGTCCCATCACTCGCTTGCGGAGCAGTTTTCAAACAGGGGATAACCCATGCGAGACTTCGGCTTACGGAAACAGGTGTTGATCTGCGTCGCTCTTGCAGTGTTCGCATCCTCGTGCTCTCTCCACGTCAGAGGAGCCGGGTCGGCGAGCTGGGAAACAAAACTTGTCGCAGAAACCGCAAGGCACGCGCAGGAACAGGTCTCCCTCGGCAAGTACAAGATGGCCCTTGAAACATATTCCACGGCGTATGATAAATACCATCTGCGGGGACTGAGAAATGGGTATGCAAAGCTGGGCGAACAGATCCTCTCTGCATCGGACACGGCCTATCAGCGGAGGGACTTTGCGGAGGCCGGAAGCGCCTACCGGGTCCTCTTCGAAAGTGGCATTACCACCAGGGATTTTGCCGGGTCGCTGTCATTCGACGACGATTACCTGAGCAGGCACATCAAGGCATGCTCCAAGACCCTTATGGAGATCGGACTCATGAAATATCGCGAGGAAAAACTCGATGAGGCAATTGCAATTTGGAAACAGGTCCTCGCCTTCGACCTTGATAACAAGAACGTCAAAAGCGCCATCGACACCGCTACGGTTCAACTGCAGCAACTGAAGAATATCAGATAATCTGAACAGAAAAACCGCCGAATGACCGGTCTTCCTCTCCTTCGCGGTCTAGACCCTGCCGTTTAAATATTTCCGGCGTTTTGCTTCCGGAAACCGTTCTATCGCATACCGCAGCATGGTGCGCGGCATCGTCCTATAATGCTGTTTCAGGAACTTCTCCTCGACAGAAAGGGAACGCTTTCCGACCTCACGAAGCATCCAGCCGACAGCCTTGTGGATCAGGTCGTGTTCGTCTCTCAGCAGAATTTTGGAAATTCCGAGCGTATCAGTGAAAACGTTTTGTCTGAGGAAGGTGAACGTGGACAGGATCGCGATCCTTCGTTTCCACAGATCGTTTGATTTCGCAAGGTCATACAACGGCTTTCTGCTCCTGTTCATGAGATAATTCCCGACGATGTTCGGCGCCGACAGGTCCACGAGGTCCCAGTTGTTGATATAGCGGATGTTCCGGAGATAGAGGCTGTATATCTTTCGTTTCAAAAGGTCATCGCCGCGCGAGAAGGCATCGACCAGGATCAGAAGCGCGCAGAGCCGATCTTCGTGAACAGAGGATGTAAGAAGCGCGGGCGCATCCGCGAGCGCGGGGCCGTTATACTCCCTTACGAGCTTTCTTATCTTCGGCACCGTGACGCCGAGGAAGATGTCTCCCTCCCCGTACTCGCCGGTGCCGGTCTTAAAGAACCCCTGGAGGACCTTTGCCTTTTCCTTGTCCGCGAGCTGCCGCAATCGCTGCTTGACATCCTGTGCGGTTTTGTTCATGATTTGAATGCATTCCTCTCCCCTCGCACGAGAGGTTAGGCGGGGGGGGCCCCGGTTACGAACGGATAACTATAGCATATTTTAGACAACTCATACAGCCCTTCCGGCGTAAGCCGAGTGCGGGGCGAAGACAACAGGGGCGCAGGACACGGGAGATGACCTGCGCCCGAACGATTCAAACAGAAGAAAATGTCATTTCTTTAAAACCGCTGCCAGAAACGTCTTCATCTCACGCCACGATTCCTTGTCGGCCTTTTTATTGTATGCGATCGGAATATTGAACTTCTTCCCGTTTGCCGTTGCATCAGGATTCGTGAATGCATGCGTCGCCCCGGGATAGACGATGAACTTATAGTCCGCTCCGGCCGTATCCATCTCCTTTTTAAAGGCGGCTACCGTGTCGGGAGTCACGAACTTGTCATCGCCCCCCTGCAGCACAAGGAGCTTTGCCTTGATCACGCCCGGACCCGCAGGCTTGACCGCCCCGAGGCTGCCGTGGAAGCTCACAATCCCCTTGAGGTCCGTACCCCCCGTGGCGATGTTGAGCACCACGCCGCCGCCGAAGCAGTAGCCGATGGCGCCGATGCGTTCAGGGTCAACGGTGGGCTGCTTCTTCAGCAGCTCTTCTCCAGCCTCGAACCGAGCCTTACCCGTCGTGTCGAAGTTCTTCATGACCTCCGTGGCCATGTCCCCGGCATCCTTGGGGTTTGTCGCCTGCTTGCCCTCTCCGTACATGTCCACGGCAAGCGCCGTGTACCCGAGCTCCGCCAGCATCCGCGCGCGGCGGCGGATATAATCGTTGACGCCCCACCACTCCTGAACCACGAGCACGCCGGGCCGCTTGCCTTTGATGTTGTCGTCATAGGCGAGGTACCCTTTCATCGTCACGCCCTGGACCGTGTATTCAACGGCCTTTCCGATAACTTTGGCTTCCGCCGATGCCAAACCAATTGCCATTACTATTGATATCGCGCTTGCAAGAACAATCATAAATCGTTTCATAGCTGCCTCCTTGATGTAAATTTTATGTGACTAAAGGCGCATAAGGCCGCTGCACATCCCGCCCGAATCCTTGCTGCAAAAACCCGAGACGGAAGAACGTGCGCGTGACTATCATGCACCGATCAGTTTTCTATAGTAATTGTAGCAGAAGGAGAGAATGAGAGGGCTATCTAGCGGCTTCGCTCTTTAACCATGCGTTCGACTTCCCGTTTCGATTCCTTTTCTTTGATGGTCTCGCGCTTGTCAAAGGTCTTCTTGCCCTTGGCGAGACCGATCAGCACCTTCGCTTTGCCGCGCACAAAAAATATTTTGAGCGGGATGAGGGTATAGCCCTTCTGCGTCATCTTGCCGATGAGCTTCCGGATCTCCTCCGCATGCAGCAGGAGCTTGCGCGTGCGGAGCGGCTCATGGTTCATGATGTTGCCGTAGGGGTAGGGGCTGATGTTCGCGTTGAAGAGGAAGACCTCGTTGTTCTTCACGATGGCGTAGCTGTCCGTCAGGTTCGCGAGACCGAGGCGCAGGGACTTCACCTCCGTGCCCTGGAGGACAAGTCCCGCTTCGAGGGTCTCTTCGATGAAGTAATCGTGGTATGCTTTGCGGTTCGTGGCGACCGCGGTGTTTTTTTCTTTTTCAGCCATGGTTCGGTTGTCCTTATTTAGAATTGTATTCGCTGCTGAGGAAATTATCAAGCAGAAAACAGAGGACGAGGGAGATTGGGTGACCCGAGATGAGCTAGATAATCTATACAAACCTCTTTACAAGGCTCTTTGGTCGACAAGATACGCGCACTTCATTTACATATCTGAATGAATTTATAGCAGGACGTTCGTTTGTTACACCTACTACTAATGCAGACGCGCTCGGTCGGAATGTTGTAAAATATGGGTCGAAATATGTAGAATCCCGTCGCGAAGCGAGGGGAGAATATGAGCGTGACCGGTGCGGCGTCTTATTGCCGCGTCCGAGTCCATGCGAGAGTTGGAACATGTCGCTCTTATCCCGTCTCTGCCACTTCCGCCGGACTTCATCTCTTATTGCTTGTGTATTCGATCTGGTCTTTAACAGCTCCGATTCCCTCCGGTGACTCTCCCGAAAATATATTTACGGCTCTTCCACCCGTTCAATTTATTCCTCGCAGTGGTGCAGA
>JBLMWN010000059.1:0-5295 GCA_050257255.1 Betaproteobacteria bacterium
CCAGCATCACTTCCACTTTTTCCTTGGACGACGTGGGAAGATTCTTGCCTACATAGTCTGCGCGGATCGGAAGTTCCCGGTGTCCCCGGTCCACGAGCACCGCAAGCTGAATACGCTGAGGCCTGCCGTAGTCCATGACGCTGTTCAACGCCGCCCGGATTGTCCTTCCGGTAAAGATCACGTCGTCGACCAGGACCATGATCCTGTTCTGGATATCAAAGTTGATGTCCGTCGCCTGAGGGACCGGCTGGGATTTGCGCGTCGCCAGATCATCCCGGTACATGGTGATATCCAGGCTCCCGACAGGCACCTCTATTTTCTCTATTTCTCGTATCTTGGTCGCCAGCCTTTTAGCCAGGTGCACACCGCCCCTCTGGATGCCGACAAGGACAAGGTCCCTCGCTCCCTTGTTCTTTTCCAGTATCTCATGCGCCACCCGCGTAAGCACCCGGTCGATGCCGATCCTGTCAAGGATCAGGGCTTTTTCTTTTAAACTCATTTTCACAAACTCCTGATTTTATGCCGAACCAGGCCTGCTCTTTAACGATGTTCCTGTGATTCTGCGTCTTCATGTTTAAGCTATTTTCTTAAAAAAGACACAAAAAAACCTTCTTCCCGGTCAATGGGAAGAAGGTTGGTGTGTGTGCAGTGAACGTGATTCCGCTCTTAAGATTTTTCATCTCCGACCCTTCCTGGCCTCACAGGACCAGAATTAAAGAGGATTGTTTCAGTCGAAATAACAATACCCCAACTCCCGCGGTCATGTCAAGAACTTTCTTGAACTTGTTATCCGTTGATCTTCTTTAACAACCACGCCATGTTCTTACCCAGGTTCTTCATGGTCTGTACGCCTTCAGTGTCGTTATTCACCTCGCCGGGCTGCCTCCCGATGCCGAGGTTCCAGTAGCTCGATCCCGGGATGATCATTCCGCTAATCGTGAAGAAATAATTGAGGGAATTGAAAACATGGATGCCACCTGCTCGCCTGACGGCCACCACGGCTGCTCCGACTTTCCGATTGTACAGGTCGACGTTCGCCCGCCCCACCATGCCTGCGCGCTCGATAAGCGCCTTCATGCTCGCGGACACGTCTGCGAAGTACGTTGGAGACCCGAGAAGGATGCCGTTGGCCTCGATCATCTTCTGAATGCACTCGTTGATGACGTCCTTGTCAACATTACAACGCTGATTCTTTTTCTCGAAACACTTGAAACAGCCAATGCAGCCCTGGATCGGCTTGCCCGCGAGCGAATACAGCTCCGTCTCGATCCCCTCGGCCTTAAGTTCGTCGAGAACCAGGTTCAAGAGGATCGACGTGTTCCCCTCTTTTCGCGCGCTGCCGTTAAATGCAATAACTTTCATATATCCTCCAATAAGTCATCCCCGAGTGAGTCATCGGGGATATGGTTCTTGTGCACGAAAAACCGGATTCCCGATTGAGACTTCGGGAACGACATAATTGAGCACAACGGCTTTATAACATAAAAACCTTTTTTTGAAAACAGATTTTCACAACCCGCTATCCCGGCCTCTCAAGAAAGGCCTTTACAACATCCCTCAATGCCACTACAATTATAAAATTAAACATCCGGGCGAACATGATCGAGCTGAAAAACATAACGAAAACCTACAAGCACGGCACAAAAGAAATCGAAGCCCTGCGCAGCGTCACGCTTTCCATCAGGACCGGCGAGTTCCTTTCCGTCATGGGGCCCTCCGGCTCCGGCAAGAGCACGCTCCTGAACCTCATCGGAGGCCTGGATCAGCCAAGTTCTGGCGAAATATTCATCGACAGCAGGCCACTCCACGGCATCTCTGACGACGAACTCACGCTCATCCGGCGGCGGCGCGTGGGGTTCATCTTTCAATTTTTCAATCTCCTGCCCATATTGACTGCTGCTGAAAATGTGAGCCTCCCGCTTCTGCTCGAGGGCATCCCCTTTTCCAAGATCAAACCAGCCGCCGTAGCGCTTCTGCAAAAAGTGGGACTCGGCGGAAGGATCGAACACCGGCCGGAACAGCTATCGGGCGGCGAAATGCAGCGTGTTGCCATCGCCCGAGCGCTCGTCACGAACCCTGCGGTGCTCCTTGCCGACGAACCCACAGGCAATCTTGATTCGCTCACGAGCGAAGGAATATTCCGTTTGCTGAAAGGGCTCCATGCCGAAGGCCAGACCATTGTGATGGTGACCCATGACCCCAAGGCTGCGGCATACGGTACGCGTATCATTACACTCAAAGATGGGAGCATCGCCGAGGATACGGCGGCAGCAACAAGCTGACACGCTTGTTGGCTTGCAAGCCTTCACATCTCTGAGCCGGACAGACACTCTAGTTCAGCGACCGCATACACTATGACAAACCTCCCGAATCTGATCAGGCACATCAGTCTCCGGCGCATCCGGCTCCAACTGGTCCATACGTTCATGACCGTAGCGGGCATCTGTCTCGGCGTTGCCGCCATCGTGTCCATCGGCATCGTGAACAAGAGTGTCCTGCGCTCGTTCGAAGACTCTATAAACCGTGTGACCGGCCGTGCCGCGCTCCAGATAACCGGGGCGGCTTCGGGCTTCCCCGAGGGGCTCCTCGAAACGGTGCAGAAGGTTCCCGGCGTTGAATACGCCGTGCCGGTGATTGATACGCAGGGCATCCTCGTCGGCGCCAGGGAACGTGCACTCATGATCCTCGGTGTGGATGTGCTACAGGACAGCAACATCCGCGATTATAAGCTCTCCGACGAGAACGCCGATATCCCGGACCCCCTCCTGTTCCTTGCACGTCCCGACTCCATCCTGCTCACTCAAGAACTGGCGCAACGGGAAGGCATCAAAATAGAGCAGAACATACAGGTCCAAACCGTCCGCGGTATACAAACCTTCCGGGTGCGCGGCCTCCTGAACCCCGAGGGTCCGGCAAAAATCGCGTCCGGCAACATCGCGATCATGGACTATCCTGCCGCACAGATGGCCTTCGGCAAAGAGGGACGGATCGACCGCATCGACGTGAGCCTCTTGCGCGGTGAGGACCTCGAGACGGTGCGTGGCCGCATTAAAAAAGCACTCCCCGAAGGGTATAGCGTCGTCACGCCCGAAGGCAGGACAAAACAGGTTGAGTTCCTCGTCTCCCGCTTCCAGAAGAACATCAATCTCATCAGCTTCATTGCCGTGTTCGTGGGTATGTATTTGATCTACAACGCCGTCTCGATCTCGGTAGTCCAGCGCAGAAAAGAGATCGGCATCCTGCGCGCGCTGGGCGCCACGCGGAAGCAGATCATTGCGCTCTTCCTGGGTGAGACCATTGTCATGGCAGTCATCGCCTCCGCACTCGGCGTAGGCGTCGGCATTTTTTTCGCCAAGTCCGCAATCGGCGCCGTGGGACAGACCGTATCGGAACTGTACGTAAGAACTTCGATATCGGAAATAACCATCTCCTGGACGAACCTCGTTGTCGGATTCATCACGGGCATCGGCGCGAGCCTTGCGGCCGCCCTCTTTCCCGCACTCACGAGTACGCGCATCAGCCCAATCTCGGCCATTCGTTCTCTGCCCTATTCCGACGAAGGCTTTATTTCAGGATGGAAGCTCAAGATGGCGTCGTTCCTCTTGATTGTCCTTGCCGTAGCGCTTCTCATCGTGTATCAGGCCGCACCGGCGTCGACGGTGTTCCACAGCACGACAAGCATGTTCGCTGCAACGATACTGCTGCTCCTCGGGATCTCGCTCGCAACGCCTGCCGTTCTCCAGTGGTTTCTCGCCGTGTTCCGCCGGACCATCTCGCCGCACGTGGGAGCGGCGGGCAGGCTTGCGGGACTCAACCTCCAGAAGAACATCGGCAGGAACGCCGTTGCGGCAGCGGCCATCTTCTACGGGATTTCCGTATTCGTGAGCTCAGCAGGGATTATCTACAGCACCAAGCAGTCGGTCCTTGAATGGATCGACTCCTACGTTCGCGGCGACATCATCGTGACCTCCGGCCATCCCATCGCCACAACCGGCGCGCAGAACATTCCCATGCCCGTGGATATGTGGAAAGAGATAGAAAAAGTTCCCGGAGTCCTCTCGGCAGACCCCTTCAGGAAAATCTACATCGACTACCACGGCAGGCATATCCTGCTCCTCGCCCTGGATATCACGCGCAGGACCAAGTACAGTCCCTTCATTATTGCCGAAGGGACCCGTGAGGACATGGTGCGTCTCCTGCCGAACCAGAACTACATTGCCATGAACGAGGCTCTCGCCTCGCAGGAGCACATAAAGCCCGGCGATGTAATCCTGCTGCCGACGCCCGAAGGACCGGTTGAGTTTAACGTGGCCGTGATCAACGTGGACTACAGCTCGGACTCGGGCTCCATCCTCATGGACATGGGAACCTATCACCGGTACTGGAAAGAATATCTCGCTGATTCATTTTCGGTGCGCGTGAAAAACAGGGAAAAAGTGGAGGCCGTGCGCGATGAGATCGTGAAGAGATTCGGGACCGACCGGAGGCTCTTTGTGCTCCCGGCCCGGGAGTTCAAGAACGAGATCCGCAAGGTGGTAGACCAGGGGTTCGCCGTGAACCACGCGGTCAACGTCATCACCATGCTCATCGCCTGCCTCGGCATCATCGTCACGCTCCTCGCGTCCGTACTCGAACGCACGCGTGAGATCGCGATCCTTCGCTCCATCGGCATGCTCAGGAGACAGGTATCGGCTGTGGTCGTGATCGAGTCAATGCTTCTCGGCATCATCGGAGGCGTACTGGGCGTTGGAGCCGGCATGATCATCGGCTGGATGAGCCTGGAGGGGTTCCTCCGCGGCGACTACGGCGCGAGCATGCATTATCACATAGACTCTGCTTCGATCTTCTGGGCGCTGGCGCTCTCGACGCTGCTTGCGGCCTTGGCCGGCCTTTACCCTGCCCGCCGCGCTGCAAAAACCAATATCGTGGAGGCGCTGGCGTATGAATAGATTGCGGATCGCAGATTGCAGATTGTGAATTTCAGAACAGAGCTTAGAGCATATACTCCATGTATTCGTTCTCTCAGGACGGCCCGAAAGAAAATTCCATCTTTGAAGGCTTCGGTATGAGCATGACCGGCGATCAGAATTCACCCCGCCTTTCAAGCGAGAGGGGGTGAGAAGAGAAAGAGCACAAACAACTAACATTTCAAAGGCTTCATACGCTATCCCTCCAGTTGACTTCACCCTTTTCCATGTCAGATAGCAGAAACAAAAGAGTAACGTGAAGTATCGTCTAATAACGTATTATTATAACTGAACTTTATGTTAAATTGCCCTTCCTAGTGAAAAACAT
>JBLMWN010000060.1:0-2607 GCA_050257255.1 Betaproteobacteria bacterium
TGCTGCCTGACATAGTCCTTTGAAGCACAGCCCGAGACAAATAGAATCATAAAAACGCTCAAGAAGCTTAACATTGATAAGGATCTTCGCATCACTCTCACCTCCCTTCTGTATTGATCTAATTACATACTACCGCCTAAACGCCCCCCATGCAACATCTTCATGGTCCGGCCAAATACCGTGCAACGACAGAGCTTCTGCATGAAATAGATGGATGTATTGCTGCACAAAAGGCATAGTTACCGTATCGTCGATAATGCCGACAGCGCCTCTTTTCGCAGGAGCGGCTCGGCGTCACCTTGAGCTATTGTCTCTAAGGGAGAAACGGCCGTAGCATCCTTCAAGAGGCCTAAGGAGTGAATGGCGCTTGCCTTTATCAAGAAACGCCTGTCTTTCAGCTGAGCGATGAGATAGGGTACCGCGCGCGCATCTCCGACTTTTCCTAGCGAAATAATGGAGGCCTCCCGCACGAGAACCTCAGGGTCGTCCAATCCGCCGATGAGGGCGTCGACCACAGCTGGACCCGAAAAATTGCCGAGGGCCAGGGCAAGGCTGCTCTTAACCGCAGGGCATCCCCGATGGAAGAATATATCGGAAAAAAGCTGCAGTAAGACATCTTTCACCCGGGGAGTATGTATTTCGCCTAAAAGACGAATGCCACGTATCTGGATTCTCCAGTTTACCTCCTTATTCCTGATCAGCTGGATAAGCGCTTCCGTCGATAGCGGGTTGTTAATTTTTTCGAGGACAGCCTTGTTCGAGAGACGGACCTCCCAGTCATCTCTTTGCAGTTCGCTCAGGATGTAGTCGGATTGCGAAGCGAAGACAGGCATGCCGGCGGTAACGGATATGGCGAGGACAACCGCCGTCACAATTTTCCTGTGGATGTCCACGATCTACCTCCCATGAATTTCCTACTGGCTTAACTATCAAATATTACCATCCGTATCACCCCATGGCAACAGGACTTCCTATGGAAAAGGCAATGACGAAGCAGCAGATTGTGGCCATGGAGAGCGAGATGCCACGACGCTCAGACTGTTAGAAAAGCCCATTTTCCTGGAATGAAAAAAATTAGATTCACCCCAAGTCATGTGCCTGGTCTTTTGCACCGGCGACGGGTCCGCAGGTATCGGAATAGAAACTATGGCAAAGTTAAGAAAGCCACGCGTGGCTATAGCATCAGAGCAAGCTTGTGTCTCATGGCCGAATATGTCTCGTGTTCATCGTCTCGTGTTCATCGCAGCGTAATGGCAGGCGTCGGCATTTACCTGAGGATATTCACAACCATGGATAAAGCCGATACCGGGCAATGATCAACGCAGGTGCCGCAGCTCGTACACTGCTCAGACTCTGCCTGAGGACGAAGTGTTGTCCGCTTATTGATCATTGACTGCAAGGCCTCATTGTGGAGTGGGGCTTCGCCGCCCAGCGGGGGGAGTTTGAAACCAGACATTCGTTTCAACTCGCCGATGATTTCGATCGTACTGAGGTCGTAGTCGCCCAAACCAGCCTCTTTCGCCATCTGAAGGAAACGCAGTCGCCCGGGATCGCATCCGATCATAGTTGCGATGACAGAGTCAACGGCAACGGCGTTGTCAGAGGCGAGGATCATGGCGATATTCCTGAGGTCAGGGGAGGCCGGCTTGTTGCCTTCCATCCCAACCACGGCATCTACGATAAACAATTCCGGAACCTGAGCCGTAATACCTCGACCACCACTTCATGAAAACTCGTCGGGTTGCCGGCAGCCTTGTGCGGCATGGCTTTCTGGGCGCCGGGCAATAAACCGTAGCTGTTTTTGATTGCTCCGGTCAACACAGTCGGGCAGTGCGTTTTGAATTTCGGCAGGCTAATGATAACGTCGGCCTCCAGCACTGCCCGGGAGATGCTGACGGCAGGCATATATTTGGGATTGAAGGCAACTTTCTGAGAATCATTTCCGATGTTCTGATAGTAGCCTTTGGCTGCTTCCATCAGGCCAGTGTTGGAGAAGCTCTCCTCGTTAGCGCCGTAACTGAAAAGGCCCGGGTTGTCTCCCACAATAAGGGAGGCTGGGGCCATTGATTCTTCTTCTTCCACGACGGCGCGAAGCATAGCGGGATTGGTAACGATACCTTCGTTTGTTTCCGAGCTCCGGAGTAAGTTTGGCTTTAGCAGGACCTTTTTCCCTGATAGCGCCACGGGAAAGAGTTCAAATGCCCGGTCTACGGCTTGACGGACATTCTCATAACTGGCGGGATGGATCATGACTTTAGACATGCTTTCGGCCTCAAATTGATAGAAAGTGCTGCGAAGGGTGTCTGTGAATATACCTATACATCTATAAATGGCGGCAATATGAACGCCTCTACCTATCATAAAAGAAAGATCATGTCCGTCCCTTGCAGCACTTGACTACGTATGTGTCGCTGATCTCGACGAGGCCCTTTCCGACAATCTCTGAAACGTCCGGCAGCACGGTATCTATCATCTCCTCCGAATCGACGGCCTCGATCTTCACCGGGAGGCTTGTCGACAGTTCGAGCATCTTCGACGTATGGAAGACGCCGTCGCTGCCGTAACCGGCAACGCCCCTGAAGACGCTCACGCCGGCTATCTTCTTTT